>JBLKON010000046.1:0-8081 GCA_047602725.1 Candidatus Woesearchaeota archaeon | reverse complement strand
ATGATACGGCTCCACAAGCATCCACACAACAAACTCCACCTCAAAATAATAATCAATAAACAGGCACCTAAATACGTTATATACAAAAGATTGTTTTTATATAAAAAGTAAATAATACATCCCATGTACCAACTTAAAAAGTAATACACCACACATTCTCTTATTTGGTAATACCGAATAAATGGAAAAATATATAAAGAACATAAGTAGATATTGGTATAGGGTTTAATATACTGGTAATACTAATTATTGCTAGGGTGAGACAATGGGTTTTGGAGAAATAGCAGGTTCATTAATTATGTTCATAGCTATCGTCTCTACGGCAACTATTCTAGCATTTATGTTTAGTAATTATACACAAGCAACAACTTCAACAATCGCTTCTCAACAACAAGCTCTTAATGAACAACTAAAAACAAGCATAACTATTGAACATGTTTTTTATGATAATAATCAATTACAAATGTATGTACGCAATACAGGAAAAAGTATCCTACGACCTCAAAATATCAACATCTTTGTTGGAAATCAATACATTAACAAAAATTCAAGTAACACTTCTGTTGAAATTTTACCAGATACTGACACAGTAAACATAGGCTTATGGGACCCCAAAGAGTTGTTACAAATTATAACAAATATAACCCTACCAGCTCAACAAAGTCATACTATCATTATTACAACTGAACATGGAGTGAGGGCACAACATATCATAACTACCTAATACAAAACATAACAAAAATCAATATCAATCACTAAAAGAAAACAATAGTAACAAACAGAAAAAAACTACACAAAAAATAAATTAAAAAAACGGAACAAAAACCATGGGATTTGGAACATTAATTGGGCAAGCCATTTTTATGATGACTTTTATCATAGTAACTGTATCTTTAATACTCATGACTCAATCTCAAATGAGACAACTGCACACCCATGTTAATGACATCAATAATGATATACTATTTAATATGCACACACAAGTTAACATACTATCAGCTGAATATAACCAACAAAAAACAAATATGAATATAAGATTACTAAATAGTGGTTCCACTACACTAAATCCAAATTTTTTTGATGTTTATATTGGTTCTCAAAGGATCCCTAGAGATACCTATTTTTGGACCATGTGTTTTCAATCAAATACATCAACAAGATGTGGAGAGATTGGCTTTGGTCAATACGCATGGGAAACAACTCATTTAATAGGTTTATATCACCTTAACAACAATAATAGTAATGATAGTAGTGGAAATAACAATCATGCTATTTTTTCTCAACACATTGACTGCTACAATGTTAAAGCAAAGTTTCAACACGGATGTAGATTAAACAGTAGTACATACATTGACACTACCATATCTATCTCAGATTTTATTAATAACACTATTTCTTTTTGGTTTTTCCCAGAACAAAACAACGGAAACATAATGTCTATCTGTACCCAAACAACATGTGAACAAGATGGAGATATAACGTTGAATGTAAGCAATGGTATTATATCATATCAAATCAAAAATGAGTTTAATATAACATCACACAATACACTACAAACATTTAATTGGCATCATATTGGTATAACTCAACAAAATGATACCATTAGAGTATACATAAATGGAGAAGAAATCGGAGTACAAACAATAGAAAGTCCTATTGATGAATTACAAAATACTATTGTATTCGGAAATGGTATACAAAGTATCATAGATGAAATAGCAATATGGAATACAGCATTATCAAGTACACAAATCAAAATATTATATCAAAAAGGACTTGAAATAACTAATCCAAACTTATGGGATAGTAACGAGTTTTTAGAAACAAATATTAATATTGAAATTGATGAACCCCAAACTATTACTGTAGTAACTGACAACGGAATTATATTAAGAACAACAACATAACTATGCAAAACCTAGTAAACTCAATAGCAATACCAAGAGACGAATTGAATAGAAATATTGGTGGAGGTATTCCTCAAGGAAGCATTATGCTTATTGAAGGTAAAGATGGTGCAGGGAAAAGCATCATTGCTCAACGAATTGCTTATGGCCTCACACAAAATAATACAAGTTGTTCATACATTTCAACAGAGCTCAATTTAATTGAATTTATTCAACAAATGAATTCACTTAATTATCGTATTACAGAAAAAATCATTGCAGAAGATCTTTTATTTATTTCCTTATTTCCTCAAATGGGTAATGTAAAATTAAAAGAGACATTTATGAATGATTTACTAAGTAATAAGAAATTATTTTCTACTGAGGTTATTATTTTTGATACCATTTCATATTTACTGGTAAGCACACAAACATCTGAAAAAGATATTTTTAATTTAGTATCCTTTATTAAAAAAATAGCAGGACTCAATAAAACAATTCTGTGTTGTATTGATCCTGATATGTGTAATATAAAATTTTTAAATATGATTCGTAATATACCTGATATCTATTTACAAACCGAAGCTAAAATGGTATTAGGTAATTTATTACGTGTTATTAGTGTTATTCGTTATAAAAAATCAATTAAAGAAGTTGCATCAGCAACACCATACAAGGTAATACCTGGAGCAGGATTTGCTATTGAACTAGCTAGCTTGGCATAAAACAATGGGAAAAATAGAACATAGAGAAAAAACATTGTCCATGAAAGAAGCTATGGCTAAATATCCTCATTTTCGTAAATATGTTATTGATTTTACCAAAAAAGTAGGGGAGCCAACATTTGTCCCAGAATTAACCCGAGACATGAAAAGTATAAAAAACCCTAACTTAATATACCCTGTTGGCGACCCTATTTTTATTCATGTATACAAACAAGGAAATGGTTCTATTATGTATCAAGCTATTGAACCACAAATTAGCCAAGAAGAATTAATTATTTACGAAAAATTACAAGACAAAATTGTAGAAGTAGCAAATAGTCTTCCAGTACCTGATGATGTTACCAAAATTGGTCCTGTACTTGAAAAACTTATTGATATGGTAGTAGAAATTGATGATGGTTCTTCTTCTATTTTAAAAAAATTTTCAACTAAGCTAAAACTTACCAAAGATCAATATACCGTTATGAAATATCTTATTTTACGTAACAGAGTAGGATACGGAAAATTAGATCCCATTTTTTCAGATCCCAACCTAGAAGATATTCATTGTACTGGTGTAGGAAATATTATGACTATTCATAAGATTTTTGATATGGTCTATACGAGTGTAGAATTTAAAGATGACATTGAACTCAATAAATATATTATTGGTGTATCTGAACGTGTTGAGCGACCTGCAAGTGATGCACAATCAGTAGTAGATGCAGTTATGCCTGACGGTTCTCGTGCAAACTTTATTTATGGTCGCGATGTTTCACTAGAAGGTTCAAGTTTTACATTACGTAAATTCTCTGAAGTTCCAGTCAGCATAACGCAAGTCGTTAATTGGGGAACAATGTCTGCTGAACTTGCAGCGTATATGTGGATTTGTTTAGAAAATGGTATGAATATTTTTGTATGTGGAGAAACTGCTTCAGGTAAAACAACTTCACTAAATGCAATGTGTGCTTTTATCAAACCACTTGACAAAGTATATACAGTAGAAAACACTCCAGAAGTTACTATGCCTCATGACTGTTGGCAACACTTGTTAACCAGAGAAGCAGGAAAACGTACAGATGTTACGTATCAAGACTTATTAATTGCTGCACTGAGAAGTCGTCCAAATTATATTATAATTGGGGAAATTAGAGGACAAGAAGGAAACATTGCATTTCAAGCTATGCAAACAGGTCACCCGGTACTAAGCACATTCCACGCAGGTAATCCAAAAACAATGATTCAACGTATTACTTCTCCACCTATTAATGTTCCTATTGGGTTTGTCGATAACCTCAATATATCACTCATTCAAATGGCTGTATCGCACAATGGACATATGCTCAGGCGCGTATTATCAGTTACCGAAATAGAACGTTATTATGCACCAGCAAATCAAATGGTTACTAGACAAGTTTTTGAATGGGATCCTGTTAATGATAAACACACCTTTAGAGGATTAAATAATAGTTATGTGTTAGAAACAAAAATTGCTCACATGTTGGGTATGAATGATACACGTCAAATTTATGTAGAACTTGCTAAACGTAAAAAAATAATCGAAAAACTTATTCAACATAAAATATTTAATTATTTTGAAGTATGGGAAATACTCAAAAATTACCATTTTGTGGGAGAACAAGCCTTACCTTTTAATTTAAATGAAGCATAAACAACAGGAAAATCATGAATCACACTCAAAAAGTAATCATTGGTCTAGGATATAAAAACACGGGAGACTTTGTTATTAAATATATACTACCTCTTTTTTCAGTAGTACTATTTATGTATTTTATTCTTGCATTTTTATTTACTATGCTTCCCTTTTATATTCCTTATGTTGTATTATTTTTTGGATGTTGTATCATTATTGGATATCCTTATATTCACTATGAGCAACAAAAAATAAATATTGAAGAAAATTTACATCTTTTTATTACTTATGCTGGTACTATTTCTACTATTGATATTAGTAGAGGACATTTATTCAAATCTGTTTCTAAAAAAAAAACATTAGGACAAATTGCAACAACGTTTAAAAAAATAAACTATTTTGCTAAACGCTGGAACATGGGATATTCTGCAAGCTGTCGAAAAATTGGTAGCTTAACTCCATCAAAAATTTTTGGTGATTTTTTAGATAGATTTGCTGTTATGCTTGATTATGGTGAAAGTTTAGATGTATTTTTAGTAGAAGAACAAGATGCTCTTATGGATGATTTTTCAGCAAATTATAAAAAATCTTTAGAGAGTATCAAAACAATTCAAGATATTTTTTTATCTATGACCATGGCTTTGGGATTTTTAATTTCTATTGGTTTAATTCTCCCTCTTATAGCAGATACCAGTATAACAAGTGTCTTAGGATGGATTTTACTCATATTTTTTACTATTGATTTTATGATTTTAGTATTTGTAAAAAATTTTATTCCTGCTGATAGACTCATGCAACACAGTGATATTGTTGATGATGGAATGAAAAAGATATTTAAAGCAACTTTTATTGCCATTCCTAGTTCTGCAGTTATTCTTACTACACTCTTTTTAATAAATGCTTTACCTTTTATGATAAATGTTGCAATTGGTATTATTCCGCTTTTTTATATAGGGTTTATTGCAAATCAAGTAGAAAATGATGTATACAATAGAGATAAAGCATTTCCCGCCTTTATTAGAAGTCTAGGTATCGCTATTGATATTAAAAGTGGTGCTGTAATGTCAGCTATTACATCATTGCGTGTGCATGATTTTGGACTTATTGATCCTATGCTACAAAATTTGTATAAGCGTTTACGTACAGGAAATGATAAAATGCTTAGTTGGAAATATTTTGCAGCAGAATGTGGAAGTAATCTTATTTATGAATTTACTCAAATCTTTTCAGAAAGTGTCTCTTTAGGGGGAAGAGCAGAAAAAATTGCAGAAATTATTTCTAACAATTTTCAACGTATCTTATCTTTACGAAAATTAAAAATTCAATTAGCATCTTCTCTGCGTGGAGCTATGTATGGTGCACTAGTCGGTTTTGCTGGTGCTGCGTATGTTGCTGCTGAAATTTCTCAATTACTTAGTGGACTTTTTAGTGCACCTTTTTCTGATGCTTCAGATACAGGAGAATTTGCAGCAAGTCTTTTAGGGGAAATAAATCCAAGTGCAGCACTTGCTGTAAATCCAGAAACTATTGCTTTATATTTGGGTGTTATGGTTATTTTTCATGCTATTGTTTCTTCTATTATTATTAAAGTCATTGATGGAGGAACTACCTATGCTATGTTTTTTGATATGTCTATTATGATTTGGATGGGAACAGTACTCAGTATTATGTTACCTTTTGTCTTAAGTATACTCTTACCAGGACTTGGTGATTTAACAGGACCAATGTGATATAGCATAAAAGCAGTGTAAATGATCAGATTAGTAATGAAAATTAACACACTCAAATATATAAAAATGTATTACTTACAAACCTACCTCATTTTTTGTTTATCATATTCCGTTAAATACGTCTCATCAATAACGAGTTTCTTTTTTCTTAAAACAAAACGAAGAACAAGACCCAAAACAACTAAACCTATAAGCACAATAATCAGTAGAGGAACTAACCAATTTGATTCTTCTTCAAATTCTATATCTACCACAACTGCATGATCACTTTCTTGTTCATCTTCATGCTCAACAACAAGAGGAATAACCTGTTGATCACGAGTATAAGGTAAAACAAATGCACGCTGTGCATACGTATACGTAATAGGATGTTTATTATCTAAAGTAAATGTTACTTGTTGCTCTGGTGCAACATCGGTAACATAGTCTCCAACACTAAAAGTAAAGGGCTGTGATGCATTATTAACAATTACATAAATATATTCTATCCTATCTTTAGGTTCATTATGTACTGTGGTAATAGAAGCTGATAATAAGGACGATGTAGTATTCTGTTTTCGAGTGCTTATAGGAATACCTTGTTGCATTAAACTAAGATTATCTTCATACGAAATAAGAAGAGAACCCGCTAAATTTTCAATATGATGCACATAAAATATACGTGTAACTTTCGATTGACCAGACAAAGTAGAAAGTTGAGGTAAATCAGACACCCCAAAAGAAGTATTAAATACACCTATTGAAATATCTTTTAAAGCATAACTAGCATTGTTATGCATGGTAACTGTTATAGGAACAATTTCCCCAAGTCTTATATTGTTAGGATATGATATATCTACCAAAAGATTACTAGGTTTTTGTTGAACTTCAATTTCTTTAATGGCACTATAATTAGCAAAACTATGAATAATATTAGTAATAAACGTAACATTAGCATCTGCAGTAAACCAAAACGTATACACATCAACTTCTTGTTGAGCTGGAATATACAATGTTCGTTCATATTGCCCCCGAATTACAGTAACTCCCTGAGGAATCTGTGTAGTAATATTATATTGTAAAGGAAATGATGCTGTATTTTTTACTCGTACTAAAAAAGGATATTGTTCTCCCACAAAAAGTTTACTTGGAACTATTGCTTTTACTTCTGGTTTAGAAACACCATCTACTAAAATAGATATAGTTTTATTTTTATACACATCGACACCATCAGAAAACTGAGCATACAACACGACTTCGACATCCTTTGGATAATATATAGATTGCGTAATGTTAACCAAACGCCTTCCTTGTTGAGGCAGAATCGTAGGATAATGAAATGATTGCAAAATGCTCTTATTGTGCATAAGATATAAACGAACATCTTGTAATGTTTTTTCTTCAAAACGATTAAAAATAAGTACATCAAACAAAAAAGATTGTCCTTGTACTACTGATGTACTATGAGTAGTAACGTTAAAGACTAATTCTTGAACTTTAGTAGTATTGGGTGGTTCAAATAACCAATATTTGTCTTGCAAACGAAATTCTTTATCCTTATACGTATATGTTCCCCCTACATGTAACATACCTGATTGTATTGTAATAGGTAGTAAGACTTTTTTTGAAGAAGTGAGACGTTCAGAAAATAAAAAACCTTTATCTGTTTGCTTAAAACCCCTTGGGGGTGCTTGAGAATGTTGCCAGGAGGGTTCTATAAACATATCTACCTCTACTGGCTCATCCACATGATGTGCTATACTTATGTTAAGATCACACTTTAGTCTACTACATCCACTATATGATACAGTAATGGGTGACTTTACAGTCAAATTATAAGAAAACAAGGATTGCGTATCATCTAAAAAAGTGGTAAGCACCATAGATTGTGGCAACATATAATACACATCATACCTACACTGTCTAGTTTGGCCAGAAGTGAGCGAACCTTTCCATACTATCATATCATCTTGTACTATACAACCAGGACTCACACGAGTAACCACTGCATCAACTCCTAAAGGATCATATACAGCAACATCTTCTATCAAATGCTCTCCCGTATTACTTATATCTAAAACAACAGTTTGTGTTTCAAATACCATGGGAGACTTTATTTGTTTTTGTA
>JBLKON010000045.1:0-8188 GCA_047602725.1 Candidatus Woesearchaeota archaeon | reverse complement strand
CACCAAATTTACAACAAAAAACATTTGTACCTATAGATGCATTAGAATTGGGAGCGTATGCACAAGACACACAACAAGTATCTTTTTTTTTACCTAAAGGTTCGTATGCAACGATGGCTATATTATGCATGACAAACATTTAAAAACAATTACTCTTTAACACTTTTATGTATTTATATAATTCATTAACGAAGCAAAAAGAACCTTTTGTAGTACTTAATAATACAGTTCGCATGTATAATTGTGGACCTACTGTCTACTCAACAGCACATATTGGTAATATGCGTAGTTTTTTGTGTGTAGATATTGTACGTCGTTTTTTAGAATCTAAAGGTATTACAGTAAAGCAAGTGATGAATATTACGGATGTAGGACATTTAACTTCTGATGGCGATGAAGGAGAAGATAAAATGGCAGTAGCTGCCAAAAAAGAACAAGTAGATCCTTATGTGATAGCTCAAAAATATACTACTCTTTTTTTACAAGATCTTGCACGTTTGCGTATACAAAAAGCACATGTCTATCCTAAAGCAACAGATCATATTGAACAGATGATTGTGCTTATTGAAGAATTATTACGTAATGGGTATGCGTATCAAGCAGGAGCTAATGTATATTTTGATGTTACCAAGGCAACAACATATGGTGCGTTATCAGGAAACACGTTAGAAAAACTACAAGCACAACAACGTGCAACTGATGATATACACAAAAAAAATCCACAAGATTTTGTGTTATGGTTTGGTTCTTCTAAATATGAAAACCATATTATGCAATGGGACTCCCCTTTTGGAAAAGGATATCCTGGATGGCATATTGAATGTTCAGCTATGTCTTTACAATATTTGAGTGAGTGTTTTACTCAAGATGGTTTTGATGCTAAAGCGTTTGAGTCTATTGATATTCATTCTGGTGGAGAAGATAATATATTTCCTCATCATGAAGCTGAAATTGCTCAAACACAAGGATGTGTACACAAACCGTTTGTGCGCTATTGGTTTCATGTACGACATCTAAAAATTGAAGGAGAAAAAATGTCAAAAAGTAAAGGTAACTTTTTTGTCTTACAAGATTTACTTGATCAAGGACATAGCCCACAAGCTGTTCGCTTGGTGTTAGCTACCACACATTACAGACAGCCTATGAATCTCACGCAACAAGCATTATTGGGAGCACAAAAACATATTGAGCACATGGAGTGGGTAGTGTTTCTTTTACAACAAGCGCAAGGTTCTGGAGTTTCCATAGATTGGCAAACATACAAACAACAATTCAGTGATGCTTTAGATGATGATGTCAATGTTGCTGTTGCCTATGCTGTGTTACTGCGTTTCGTAAAAGATGTACATCAACACATTGATGACATAAGTGTTCAACAAGCTAAGATTGCTTTAGATGTGTTTGCATATATGCAACGTATTTTTGCTGTAGTAGATATACAACAACATACATTACCACAACAAGCCCAACAACTGTTTGCACAACGTATGCAAGCAAAAGAACAAAAAGATTGGCAAACGGCAGACACGTTACGCCAACAATTACAGAGTATGGGTATTGATATACTTGATACCAAACAATATAGTTATTGGAGACATAAAGATGAGTGAACAACAAAAAGCATATGAAGTGTTACAACAACAATATCAATTACCTACGTATCAAGACTTTGATGCTGAATTTGATTTGCAAGATATCGAACATATGAATTTAAAAGCATTAGTACATATACAAAGTGAACGATTAGCATATCTTCAAAAAATTACTGAAGAACTGTTGCATCCAGATGGGGGGTTAATGAGTATGATGGAAGCTAGTGTGCCAAAAAACCAAGAAGCACTACTACATTTATTTCAACATATTTGTTATCATATACGTAAAGCCCAAGAAGTATTGTTACGTCAAGAAGGTATGGATAGCTTTATTAAACAAGTGTATGAGATATATCCTCAATTACGCAAAGAACTTGCAACATATATTGGTGATGCTGCGCAATTTTGGAAACAAGAAAAACAAACAACACATAACCCCGCTTATTTTGGATAATGAAACGTATAAAAAAACGCATATGGATTCCTCTTGTTGTGGTCTTGATACTGTGTATTTGGTATATTTCCATACAACCAAGTCATGATAGAATATGGTCTGCAGATCAACAGGTGTTACCGTATGCGGTACTACATGACACGCATGTAGATTTGTTTTATATCCGCAACATTTCTTATTATAATACAACAACGTACAATGTAAGTCATTATAATGCTACGTTTGCTTTTGATGAATTAGTGGGATTATGGTATATGGTTGAATACTTTCATGATTGGAAAGGCATGGCTCACACGCTGTTAAGTTTTGAATTTTCCGATGGAACGTTTGTTTCTGCTTCTGTTGAAATACGTAAAGAACAAGGAGAAACATATAGTCCTCTCAAAGGTGTGTTAAAACAATTTGAACTTATGTATGTATGGGCTGATGAACAAGATGTTATTCAACTACGCACTAATCATCGTAACAATGATGTGTATTTGTACCCTGTCAACATTTCTCCACAAGGCTTACAATTTTTATTTGTTGATATGCTTACTCGCACGAATGCACTTTATGCACAACCAGAGTTTTATAATACGTTAACCAGTACGTGCACATCTAATCTTGTACGTCATATTAACAAAATTGCTCCTCAACGTGTTTCTCCTTTTGATATACGTGTTTTGTTTCCTGGATATTCTGATACACTTGCCTATAATTTAGGTTTTTTTGGTACTGAGTATACCTTAGACGATTTACGACAACACTATTATATTACTGATAAAGCTCAAGAAGAAAGTAGTGTACCTTTTTCAAAAAGAATACGTCAATAGATTTATATGTCATATCCATTTTTCATAGGATATGCAAAAAAACCTTGAGCACATCGCGCTAGACGCTTTACATTATTTTGGTCCTCTTGTAGATGTCACCTATGGAATTACGCAAGGATTTAGTGACCATGTTAGTTTGCTTGCGCTTCCTAAACCTGCATTTTATGCTTATATGGGTACACGTTTGGCTATGCATGCTGGTATTTACTCTTTAGCCAAAAATCCTGAAATACGACGTATTGATGGATTACAAAATGGTTGTATGAGTGCGTTATGTTTAGTGGGTGGTTATACCGCTGGTACATTGTTAGCAAAATTTCTTACTCATCCATAAATTTTTATACAGGCAGTACTTTTATCGTAGCATGAGAACATTTATGTTACGAGCTAGAAAAGGTCCGACCAGTGAACGATTTCATGTGCTACGACGCTGTGGCCCGCATCATTTAGATGTACTATGTAGCACGATAGTTAATGCCATTAGTTTATCATTGCGTTTGCGTACAGATACGATTATTCATGTGGTATGCGAAGGTGCACCACAACAACCGGTATGTATAACGTTTGATACTCGATATGTGCAACACATTATACCAGACGAAGAAGGTGTAGCTAAAGAATTACAATATGCTTTACAAAAAAATAAACATCTTTCATTAGGAACACTAATAGATATTAAGCCAGGAATTACGTTACACAAAATAAGTTTTGAACGCTTAGTGGAACAATACCAAAATAATGCCTATTATTTACATCCACAAGGTCAAGATATACGTGACATACCAACAGATGATATGCAAGACGGAGTGTTTATATTAGGAGATTATATTGGATTACCCAAAAAAACAGAACAATTGTTAGATAGACGAGGAGTTAAGCGATTAACAGTTGGCCCTCATATGTTATATGCCAATCATTGTGTGGTTTTAGTGCATAATGAATTAGATAGGCGAGAGGTAAATTAGTTAATTAATTGACTTATTTATAAATAAACTAACTTTTATCAATAATATTTATATATTAGCAGAGTTATTACATAAACATGTATATAAAAAGAGACATAGAAGAGACAATTAATTCTGTTATAAAAGATAAGGAAATTATTGCAATTTTAGGACCAAGGCAATGTGGGAAATCAACTCTTGCAAAACACATTTTAGAAAAAAAACACTCTGTTAATAAAATTACCTTTGATGATGTTAAAACGAAAATACTTTTTGAAACTGATATTGATTCATTTATTGAATTACATGTAAAACCTTATAAGTATTTATTTATAGATGAAGTTCAGTATGCTAAAAAAGGTGGCGAAAAACTAAAATACATTTATGATACTCAAAACATCAAGATAATTATAACTGGTTCATCTGCAACTGAGATTTCTTTGCAAAGTGCAAAATATCTAGTCGGAAGAATTTTTTTATTTCATTTATTCCCTTTTTCTTTTGGAGAGTTTTTACGTGCTAAGGATGAATCTTTATTCACACTTTATAGCAAAAAAAAATATGGTCTTGAAATAGAATATCGTCTACACACACTTTTTGAAGAGTTTTTATTATATGGAGGGTATCCTCGTGTTGTTTTAGAACAAAATAGCGAGAAAAAGAAGCTTGTATTACAAAATATTTACAATACGTATTTACTCAAAGAAATAAGAGATATACTCGGTTTGAGCGAATCTGATAAATTAATTATACTACTCAAAGCATTATCATTGCAAATCGGAAACTTACTCAATTATACTGAATTATCTCAAACAACTGGTTTTTCCTATGTGGAATTAAAACGTTTTATAGCTGTATTGGAAAAAACATTTATTTGTAAATTATGTAAAAGTTTTCATACAAATAAACGAACTGAACTTGTAAAAATGCCAAAAGTATATTTTGTAGATTACGGATTTAGAAATATTTGTATTGATAATTTTTCTATTGAACGTACTGATAAAGATGCAATATATGAAAATGGAGTTTTTTCAGAAAAACTAAAAAAAGGAATAGAATTACAGTATTGGAGGAAAAAAAGTGGTGCAGAAGTTGATTTTGTACAAAAAGGTATTCCTATAGAAATTAAATCTCAATCTAAAATTACTAAATCATTTATTCAGTTTTTAATTGAATATACACCTGCAAAAGCATATATAATTTCACCTAAATCAGAATCAAAAAAAATGAAAGAAAGAACACCTGTATTTTTTGAAAGTTTTGTCCGATTTGTATAAATTTAAATTTTCACTTGTATATTCACAGAGGGTTTTACTAATAGCATCTCAACTTTACATGAAGAAAAAGTCCAAATATCATCGCTCTGCATATTGAACAAGAATAGGATGTTGTTTTTTAGGTGGTATAATAAGTCCATCATACCAACTTTCTTTGACACCATTATGGATATTAAGAAATGTATCAAGAGAACTCTTAGATAGAAAATGGGAACGTAATCTAATTCCAAAACCACATAAGCCATTGAGGGAATATACCAATTGTTTTAATGTTTTAGGATCTTGAGTATGTATATAAGATACAAATCCACGTCCTTGTTCAGATAAAATAGAAGAACCACAAGAATCAAAATGACCTAATTGCATATCCATCGAATATTCTTGTAAAGGTATAAACAAAACTCTATCTTCATGAAATTTCCCATCCATAGAATTACATCTTGTTTCTGCATGGTTTGCACATCTATGCTCAATAGATTTTTTTAGATGAGAATCTAGTTTGCTTTTAATTTCATGTAATTCATCTTGCATAGTTTCCATAATTCCTTTATATTCTTGCAATAAGGCATTCGCTTGTTTTTTACTTGTAATTTTGATTGTATATCCTTTCCTTAATGTACGACCATTGGGAAAATAAAAATTAGGTATACTTAGTGTACATTGTTTTTTTTTAGTATCATGTAAAAAATCAGTAATATCATGATAAACAGATTTGTAAGGAGCAAGCATTCTTTCTTTTTCAATTATTTGATCTCTAAGCTGTGCTGTTTTTGCTCTATACGTACTTGAATCAAAAGATAATAAACCATCTGATCCAATGTCTGTAGCATCTACCTGAATGTGAGCTAATCTGGTGAGTTGGATGCCAAGATGATCATACAGGGCTACATCCATGCATTCGACTGCTTTTTCAAGTTCACCTATAGGTGGTTGACTTGCTGGGAATATTATTTTTTTTGTCATTGTTTTAGTGAATTTAATCTTTCCAATACTGACGTTCTACTTATTTGAGCATCATACAGATTTTCTGGTACATGAATTGGTTGTTGCAATAATTCAGTTATCATCTCAGCAGTCTTACTATCGTGAGCATATTCTGATTTTACTGCCTGTAATGATTCTAAAACAGCTACATTTGGAACATATATATTCCGAGAGCTATCTGGACTATTTGAATCTCCTTTTGCACGAAACTTGAGCAGTCGTCTCATTTGTTCATCAACATATTTTACTATGTTTTGTCGGATCTCATCGGGTTGTATAATATTAGCACTGCAAATAAAAAATTCTAAATCTTTAGCTCTTTTAAACTCATTGTGTTTTAGATAATGTAAATGTCGATGAAGTATATCATTTATCCTTTCTTTTTGAGTAGGGTAGTGTTTTTTTAGTCTTTGGAATGCTTGAGTAAACTTACCATCATAAAAAAGATTATTTATACGAATTATTTCAATGTATCTTGGATCTAAAACTTGTAGTTTGTGAGCATCTGCATATCTTTCACTACGTAATAAGTCATGTGCTATTGATCCTATATCATCGATTTTATCCACTGAAAAGAGTTTTGTTCCTCTCTGATTATATACTCCAAAACTGTGTTCTTCAAATAAAAAAGTAAACCTCTCATCTTCTGATTGATGAAATTGCATTTGAGCATCCACTTGACTCTTATACAGCAGAGCTCTTTGTAATGGAGATAGTTTCATTTTTTTTGCTATTTTTGTAAAGTTTGGAATTGCACAAAAATAACCTTCTTTTAAAAATTTAGAATAGTGTTCAAAGAACTCTTCGCCTTGTTGCAATGCATAATTTAAATCAAAAGCGCACGCTAGACCATGTCTTTGGGATCGAGACGCATTATGTTCATATCTTTGCCATGCTATTTTTTCTCCAATTTCATGAATGCCAATTAGAGTATGAAACTCTTGTGGTATCCCGTCAGCAAATACAAATGATTTATCTATTTCAGGTGAATATATACCTGGTGATGTAGCGATCCTTTTAAGAAAAGTATAGCCAGAGGGAGAGATTTGTTTTAATAGTTGTTTTTTTAATTTTGTAAAACTAATAATCGCGTATTCAAAAATATTATCGACGAATCCATCTTCAACAGCTACTTCTCTTATATCTCCTTGTTCGAGCGCTGTTTCATAAGTAGCATTTAGAATACGTTCTAGATTGATAGGTTCAATTGATTGTCCTAAACTAAAATCAAGTATTTTTCCTGTCATTTATCCACCTTAACTACTTTGCTCATGATCTGGATCTAATAATTTTTAATTCTTCACATATTATTTCTCTATCCATTATTTCATCTTTATTCAATACACTCATTCTCTTATCCTAAAATTTCACAAGTGTGACTTATCTTTCTTGCAACCTTGCATAAATTGCCCTAATTGTTGATAAATTAAGTGTTGCTAAATTGATAGCATAAACTTTATCATAATCTTTTTCATAATGTGGGGATAATATATAATGTTCAAAATTATTTTTTATAAATCCAGGAAGACTTTCTTTTATTCTGTTTCTTAGTTTATCTTTATATTTATCAAGAGTGTCTTCATCAACCTCAATTACTCCATGATCAATATTTGCATAAGCTTCACAAATTCTCATATCGATAACCCATTCAGAATCAGGAATGTATAAACCTGGACTTAATGGTTTAGATAACAAATTATTGTTTACTCCAAAAGACAGCACAATACCATGTCCATTCTCATACCATTTTTGAGTTACTCCATACATTCTACTAACATCATCTCTTATATTAATTTTAGAGCTTTGAGGCATCCACCAATCTATTCCTCGCTCAAATTTTTCTTGAAGTTTGAAGTGATCATCTAAAACAATTACATCTACATCTTTGTGTTTATACAGTTCTCCAGGTTTTCTTTTCGGATTCCAAATTGCTTCTGAAATTCCTCCAATAAGAACTCCACATGCACCTCTTTGTTGTAAAAGCTCATGTGCAACAAGCATTCCTTCTAAACCTCTAACAGGATTTGGAATACTAGGATCTTTTAATTTTTGCCTAAGTTGCATTAATTGTCTTAATGCAAATCTTTGAATAAGATTAAGAGAATGTATTTGAGACAAGTTT
>JBLKON010000044.1:0-8207 GCA_047602725.1 Candidatus Woesearchaeota archaeon | reverse complement strand
TACGTATCATTTGTAGCAACTCCTTATCTTTTTTGCTACACACGTAAAAAGTGTCAACCTAACTCAGGATAGTATAGTTGTGAAAATGAGTATATCTATGAAGTGAAACAGAAGAAATATGATTATATTAAACATATAATACTCAAAAGTAGTATATATTTATAAATTTAAATTTATTTCCACGATTATGCGAACAGCTATAAGGAATACATGGTAAAAGCAGATGGAACACAGTAAAGATGATTTTAAAGATGCATATAGTAATGTGTTAACCCATATAGGGTATCAACTAACTCGTGCATATACAGGCATGCGGTGTTCTCCAAGGTTTTATGTACGTATTAATGAAACCGAACAGATACTAGAATTAGAAAAGGGGTTAGAACACATTGTACAAGATCCTAGAGCACGTATTGCATTTCTTTCTAGTCATAGACATGATATGGATATTCCTTTAGTGTATGATGTTTCAAAGCGTCTTACAGGAGTATTTCCAAGAATTATTATGAAAGATACACTGCCAGCACAATGGTTATTGCGTACATTTGGAGGAGTACCTATTATGCGTCAAGATGATCATGCCTATTGGAAAAAACAATTATCAGAACATGAATTTACTAAAAAAAAACGTATGCAAGCCATTAAAATGAAACAGGTTATGGAGTATTGTAGTGCAAAACCTCTACCTTTTGCTATTTTTCCTCAAGGAAGTCGAACGAATCATGGTGCATCACATAAAATAGAAGAAACTATAGATTCTTTAACACTAGTATATAATAAAATGTGTACAGCTAAAGGTGGCCATGTCCCAGTATCGTTAATTAATATTAATTATCCTGGTGGAATAGCAAAGGATTATCCTAATACAGATATAGATCGCGCTCAAGTAATAGTTGCTACTCCTTTTGTGCCTAAAAGTAAAGAAGAGCTTATAGAAAGATTTTTTGAACATACTACTATAAGAGTATAACTATAAAAACAGTAAAGTTAGTTATATAATGTACTACATCCACCGCAGCATGGTTTATGATAGGGAAGTAAAGATTTCCAATCACATTGTGGACTAAGTTCTTTTTGAACATGGTCAACCATAGCACTCATCATATATGGAGATAGTTTGTTACCACAATACATACCTTGTGCCGCTTGAAATAATTCATATATTCTTTTTTCTGGATTTTCTGGTAATTGAATATTATTTGGCACTAAACCATCCAAATTAACATTAAATGTTCCTTGTTCTTTTATCAGTGTACACAAAGTTGTTAAGGTAGACGCTGGCAATACTACTTTTTCTTTTTTTGTTTTTACGGTTTCCATTAAAAGTAAGGTGGACCGAACTTGTTTATAAATAATTCGGTTACCCGAACTCTGAAAAAAATTATTTGCGTTTACAGTGTGCATGTTTTTTCATATACTTTTGCAATGCTTCTACAAAATCTAGTGAACAAGCATGCTCAATATGGCACGCTTCATCATGTGCGTCTTTCATATGTAAGTGTGCGTCAATAAATGTTTTTAAAATGGTATATTTTTTTACAACAAGCTGTGCTTGTTGAGTACCTAATGTTGTTAACTGGACATAAGTGTCTATAGTGACAAGTCCCTCATCTTCAAGTTTTTTTAGCATTTCATGCACTGTTGATTTGCTGACTTGTAAACAATCCACTATATCTGTTTGTTTAATAGATGATTGTTGTAAAGATAATTCGTAAATTGCTTTAATATACATTTCACGTGCGATAGCCAAGCGATGGTTAGCATGTAAATCTAAGTGCATACTTTAATACATACACTACTCACATAAGAATGTTTGCATTTTAAAAAATAAAAGAGAAAAAATAAAATTATTGATTATCATTCAAACCCTTTCTAGAACGGATTTGGTTGATAATTTTTTGTTGTAATTCATCAGGTAAACGCTCAAAACTTTGATCAATTAATGATGACGTACCACGACCACCAGTCATAGAACGCAACTCATTAGAAAGTCCCATCATTTCAGCAACAGGTAACTTACCGGTAACTGTAACGTGTTCACCTTCTTGTTGCATATCCATGAGTTGACCACGCTTATTACTAATTAATTTGGAAATTTCTCCCATATAATCAGCAGGTGCTTCAAATAAAAGTGTTTGCACTGGTTCATACAACATAGGTTTAGCATTACGCATAGCTTCTCTAATACCATCACGAACAGCTGGATACATTTGTGCAGGACCTCTGTGAATAGCGTCTTCGTGCAATTTACAATCTGCTAAACGAACAAGCACATTTACCGATGGTTCTTGAGCAATAGGGCCACGTTTCATAACATCTTCAAACATGTCAAGAACTAATTCCATAATTTCATTGATTTGTACAATACCGCGAGTGCCATCAATAAAAATATTGCTTTCAAAAATATCTTTTACTTTATCAGCTTCTTTAGTATCTAAGCCAGCAGCAACTAATTTATCACGCATTTCTAAATCTTTACGCTTTACTCTACCATTGGGCAATTCTCCTTTTCTAATAAGTTCTTGAATTGCTTGCGGTACAGGCTCAACAGTAAAGTATAATCTGTTGTGTTTATTCGGGGACTTTCCTTCTGCTTCTTCAGAAGTTTTGGTAACCGTTTCTCTATATACCACAATAGGTGGAGACGTTTTTACTTGCAAACCTTTTTCAGTAACGATACGGTTTTCTATAACCTCTAAATGAAGTTCTCCCATACCAGAAATAAGGTGTTCACCAGTTTCTTCATTAATATCTATTTTAATACCTGGGTCTTCTTTATTGACAACACGTAAAATTTCAATAAGGCGTGGTAAGTCATTAGAACTTTTTGCTTCAATTGCTTTAGTAATAACTGGATCAAAAATATGCCTAATTTCATCAAAAGGTTCATCTGGCTCAATAGTTAATGTTTCACCAGGAAATGATTTAATACCTCCTAAACCAATAACATTACCAGCACTTGCACCATCAATAATTTCACGCTTGGATCCGTTTCTAATAAATACTTGTTGTACACGGCCTCTTTCGTTAGCTCGATTTAAAGATACTTCCATTCCTTTTTTTATAGAACCTGAAAATAAACGCCCTGTTGCAATTTCACCAGCTTGTGGATCTACTTCAATTTTGGTTACCACAAAAGCAACTTTGCCATTAGGATCACATGTAGTTAATGACTTTCCTAAAGGAGATTCTAAATCACCATGCCAAAGTTTTGGAATACGATACACTTGCGCTGTTTTTGGAGTTGGCAAATGGGTAATAACTGCATTGAGCACCACTTCGTGAATAGGTGCTTTTTTTGCTAGTGCTTTGTAATCTGCTGGGTCTCCTGAGCTATATGCATCAATAATATCTTTAAAGGTAATACCTTTTTTTTGCATGTAAGGAACAGAAAGCGCCCAATTGTGAAACGCAGAACCAAAACAAACAGAACCGTTATCTACAGCAACTTGCCATTTAGAACCATATTCTTGTTCAGCAATACTTTTAATTAAACGATTAACACCAGCAATAATTTTGACAAAACGTTCTTGCATAGCTTGTGGAGTTAATTGTAATTCTTTAATTAAACGATCAACTTTGTTAATAAACAAAATAGGCTTTACACGTTCACGTAAAGCTTGTTTTAAGACTGTTTCTGTTTGTGGCATAATACCTTCAACAGCACAAGATAAAACAATTGCACCATCTACAGCACGCATAGCACGTGTAACGTCCCCACCAAAATCAACGTGACCAGGTGTATCAATTAAGTTAATTAAAAATTCTTTGTCATCATATGCGTGTACCATAGATACACTTGCTGCATCAATAGTAATACCACGTTCTTGTTCATCAGCATGAAAATCCATTTGCCTTGCTTGTCCAGCAAGTTCTTCAGACATCATACCAGCTCCAGACAGTAAATTGTCTGAAAACGTTGTTTTACCATGATCAATATGTGCACAAATAGCAATGTTACGAATATTTTCTTGATTCTTCATTGCTTTTATGACACGTTCACTCATTTTTGCCATTGTACTACCTCTTATCTAAATACATGTTTTTCATGTACCGTTTCATAACTGTGTATTTCTTTGGGTTGGAACCATAAGTTGATTTCATATTGTGCATCTTCAATGCTTGAAGAAGCATGTACAATATTTTTTACAGCAACTTTATGATGGTCTGCTAACTCATAGGTATAATGGGTATAATCCCCACGAATAGTACCAGGAGCAGCTTTTTTGGGTTCTGTTGGCCCCACTAATTTTCGTACAATTTCAATAGCACGAATACCCTCTAAAACAAGAGCAAAAACAGGACCAGCAGTCATTGCTTTAAGATTTCCATCTAAAATTTCACGACCATGACGTTCTTCTACATCATGATAATGTTTTTCAAAAAAATCTTCTTTTTCCCAAACCATTTTAGTTGCAACAATTTTTAAGCCACATTTTTCAAACCGACTAATAATTTCACCAACCAAAGCGCGTTGTACTGCATCTGGTTTAATTAACACTAATGTTTGTTCCATCATTGTGCATCACCTTTTTTAGGTTTTGTAACCGTATGTTCTTTTGCATGTGTACGCTCTTGTTTAGCTTTACGTGCATCTGCAGTCCAGCGAACCTTACGAGCTTTTCTTCCCATCATAAAATTTTTCATACATTTAGAATTTGCAAAGTGCAAAATCTTACCATCTTTTTTGACAAACATAATACCTTTTCCAGGTGCTAAGTCATCTCCGCTAAATGAACATTTTACCATACTTACTTGCCTCCTCTTGTTAGTGGACGAGCTTCGAATTCAGTTTCACGTAACATTAAAATATCACCAATTTTCACTGGACCTTTAACATTTCTACGCATAATTTTATTTTTATCGCGTCCATCTAATACCTTACAGCGTACTTGTAAACCTTCTCCCCTCGTACCAGTTCTTCCAATAATTTCTTCGATACTTGCAGGAACGGCTACACTAAATTGTACACCAGTTTTTGCTGATGTTTCTTGTTGTGGTTTTGCCATCTGTAACCACCTATGGTGCTAATGCTTTTAATTTATCTTGTGCTTCGCCAGCATCAATGACTACAACAGCTGCAGTTGCAATTTGTAAACCAGCTGCAGTTCCTAATTCTTCTTTAGAAGGAACTTCTACACAAACAACTCCTTTGTCGTCTGATAAAGGACCTAAGTGTAAGATAATTTCTGAAGGAGATGCATCTTTTGCATAAATAACTAATTGAGCAATGCCTCGTTCAATAGATTTAGTTGCTTCATTTACTCCTTTTCTAATTTTTCCAGTTGCACGTGCAACTTCTACAATGTTATATACTTCTTCTACTTGTTCTTCTGATAGTTGTTTTACCATTTCATGTCCTCCGTTAGGAGTGAGAAAACCAAAAGCTCAGGCCTTTTGCCTTCATCACTCATAGAGATGAGAATAACGAGGTGTTTAAAAATGTTTAGGTGGCAAGAGGTGAATGGCTGTTATAATATATACGATAATATAGGATAGGAAATGAAGTATTTTTAAATAATAGTATTTTTCGGATGTAATATGGCATTATGTGATGCATTATTGCAACAGAGAACTTTAGATGGTGAATCCCTACATGAAATGAGCAGGTTGGATACTATATTCTTTTGTAGAAATATATATGATATATTATGTGATAATGGTATTAATACTGATGTAATGAGTATTCAGCAAATAAACACTAAATTGGGTGCTATTAAAAAAGTTTTAAGTGAAGGTGAGAACATATATCGAATACTAAAATATAATACATATGGCGCTCTAGATAAGCAAGGTGAGCTATATGTGAGAGCATTGGTAGACATATCAAAACAATATTTAGACAAACAAAGAGTACGTAATAAAATCATTGCAACAATAACACAAGTACAGCAGATATTAAAGTATTATGAGGATGCTCAACGCATACCATTTTTAGATTTTGAACAAAAATAAACAACATCTATGTGTTTTTCAAAAATAATTAACCTTATGTTTTATAAATAGCACCTATTTTCCCAGCACAAATGGAAGGAAATAGATTAGAGAGAATTGTAAAATCTTGTCGAGATATAGGTGAGGTAGCTCAAGGTGTAAGAAAATACATTCCCCCATCAGTTAGAGAAGTGGGAAGAGAATTAACAATTACCGCAATAGGCACGGCTTTAATTGCAGGGACACTATATGCTATGAAAGAAACAAGACCACAAAATAATACAGGAAGTAATTATGGTTTACCAACCGAAGTATTACAACAACCCTATGTGGCCCAGGAAATGTTTAAACAAAATACAAGAAGATAAACCATTCATTTTTTCTATATCTTTATATAATATCTATACATAGTATATCCTATGCATATAGCCATACATCCTTATTTTGACGATACCAAAAATTTTGTTGCATTTATTAAATCACTCATACAAACTCAAGTTTCGTACGACATTCCCGTTTTAAGTATCTATATATCTTCTAGTCAAACAAAGTATTCAGAGCAGTTTTATTCATATATCATTCAGTTATTTGCCCAGATAGCTCATGAACAATGGGTGCATACCAACAATATTAAACTATCTGTATTAGGCGAATGGTATGCGTTACCTGATAATTGTGTACATGTTATGAAAACAGCTATTATTTCCACCAAAGATTATGACAAACATTTTGTTAATTTTTGTGTACACTACGATGGCCAGCAAGATATTGTAGAGTCAACTAAAATGATAGCTCGCAAAATATTAACGGGAAAATTGCAAGTAGATGATATTACTATCCAAACACTGAAAGAAAACGTATATTCTTCCTTTTTTGTACCACCTAGTAAGCTATTTGTATTAGGTGGTCATACACAAACACAAGGTATGCTCTTGTGGGATACGAGTACTACCCATATTATATATGAACAAGAACATTGGTGGGAGTGGAAAAAGGAAAAAATAAGTAAAAAAAATTAATATTTAGATACTTTACTTGCTTTAAACTTGAAAGCCTTTTTAGCTGGTATTTTAATTTTTTCTCCAGTTTGTGGATTAACACCATTTCTAGCTTTTGTTTTTACAACTTTAAACGTTCCGAATCCTACTAATTGTACGGAATCTTTTTTAGCACCAGCTACAATATTTGATAATACTGAGCTTAATGCTTCTTCTGCTGCAACTTTTGAAAGTCCTGTATCTTTTGCTACTGCTTCTACTAATTCTGCTTTGTTCATCTAACCACCTCAAATTCGGTTAACTAAATTTTAAGCAGATGGGTTTATAAATATTGCGCTAATATAGCATAAAATCTAGGATTTTTGCTGACATTTATGACAAATACCATAAAAATCAAGCTGAAAATGAGTAACTTTACCTAAGGTTGGTTGTTTTATGGGGGGAGCATCTATATGATAAGTGGTATGACAAACTTCACAGGTAAAATGACAATGTGAGTGTGCTTTAGTGCTGTAAATAGTTTTTCCATCACAAATAAACGAAAAAAGAGGTTGCGTTTTAAGATAGCGATAAATGGTTGCAATTCCAATAGAAGGATCATGGCGTTGGACTGCAGCAAAAAGTTGTTGGGCATCAAACGTACCTTTTTGTTGACTAATGAGTGTTTGTATAAGCTGTTTTTGTTTGGTTTTTCGAGTTTGCATAGTGTAATAGTGTAGTTTATAGCAGCGTATTGATAATGATAACAACTAACATTTATAAAGAATATGTACATTCGTACATATATGGAACTACTCACTATACTTATAGCAACGTTATTAGTCAGCGCAATTTCACTTATTGGTGCAGTTACCTTATTTTTAGGTAAAAAAAAGGTACAAAAAGTGATGATATATCTTGTTGCATTTGCAGCAGGAGTATTATTAGCAACGTCTGTTATGCATCTTATTCCAGAAAGCCTTGGGGTACATAGTCATCTTGAACATCATTATGATGATCATGCATATCAAATTTATAGCCATACAGATCATCAGCACACACAGCATAATGATAGTGATCATGCTCACGATGAAAAAGACCATGATGACCATGATAAAGAGCATCATAAGGAACATCACGAACACCATCACGAAGCTTGGTTTATGAATCCAGCATTATTTATATTGGTAGGAGTTTTGTTGTTTTTTGGTATTGAACGATATGTACATTGGCATCATCATCATGATGTATTATGTGAACATCATCATTTAACTCCCATGGTTATTATTGGAGATG
>JBLKON010000043.1:0-8396 GCA_047602725.1 Candidatus Woesearchaeota archaeon | reverse complement strand
TATCTTTTTATCAAAAACACAAGTACAACAAGCTAAAAAAACAGAAGCACTATTAGTACAACATATAGATAATGAAGCATTATATAGTAAGATGCGTAATTTTACGCAAGGAGTTAAACAATTACCATACCAACAAACAAACAATATAACTATACCATCATATATACCCATAGGGGAAACACTACTATCTTATTGGGAATTATATGCATTTGGCACAATTCAACATATGGTACACCAAAGTAATATTATTGAAATAAATCGAGATATGCTTATGCAATTTTCACAAGCAAGACAACTTGCTTTACTACACAATGATATACAAGATGTTATACAACAGATACAAGATGCATATACTCAACAAAATATTTCTTTTAACGTACCTGCATTTGCTGAAGCTTATCAGGATAATAGTTCATCTTCAATAGTGTATGATATAGATAAGAAAAAAGCATTACTTACAGTTAATATAAGTGAAGAAATTGAACATGTGCAACAAAAGCTCAATGATGCATTCTTGTATGCAACTCTGCAACAACAATGGGATGGTAATGTTTCAACGTTATTGTTAGCATATCAACACATCACACCAACAACAGTAACCTGTGCAGATATTACTGCATTATCGACTTCATTTCCTATGCAATCATTGCCTGTAGATGATATTGAGTGTATTATATCACAAAACTGTACACCATCTTTACTCAATGTTTCAGTTGATATACTTAGTTCTATACAAGAAACGTATTGTACGCATGTACGCATAAAAGAACCACAACAAACCATAGAAATAATAACACTACAAGTAGATCCAATACAAATTCCAGATTTACCCACGTGGTGTTGTGCACAAACATGTACGTTATGTAAGGAACATAAGGTTATTCCTGTATTATTTATTCATGGTCATGCATTTAATAGGCACAATACTGTTGAAGCTTCCATGCTTGCGTTTAGTGATATTCAACAAGAGCTTGAACAAAAGGGTATCATAAATAGAGGCCAATGGTTGTGGGAACAACAACCAGATGTAGTATGGAACTTTTTTGAACAACCTTCTAGTATTCGTTCAAGTTATTATTTTATTTGGAATTTGCAAGTAGGAAGTTATAGTATACAAGCACAACAATCAGAGCGATTAGAAAACTATGCACTACGTTTACGAGAAATGATACAGCATATTACGTTAGCTTCAGGAAGCGATGAAGTGATTGTGGTAGCTCATTCTATGGGAGGGTTGGTGGCACGAAAATATATGCAACTGTTTGGTGAAGATACTATTCATACACTTATTACTATTAATACGCCACATTATGGTATAACACATAGAATTGCTCGTTTTTGTTCATGGTTTGGTGCAAGTAAAGAATGTGAAGATATGCGTGATGATAGTATTTTTATGCAACGATTACATCTCCAAAAAATGAAAGATACGCCAGTGTATAGTGTGGTAAGTATAGGTTGTCTTATGGAAGGACAACAAGGGGATGGTATTGTGACACAGGATTCTGCAACATGGAATCAGGCAAACATTATTATTATTGAAGGAGAGTGTACCGATACATTTAATACCAATTTACACACAGATGTGTTGGACCCTAAAAAATACCCACAACTTATTGATATACTTAGTGATATATTACTTCATAAAGAGTAAGTAGTATGGTAAATAGTGTAAGCATTGTATGAGAGAATAAACTAGATAAGTACATCTTAGATATTGATGTATGATAATAAAATATAATACAATAAAATAGGATAATCAAAAAATAATAAAACAATTACAAAAGAAAGTAAAAGCTACGCTTTATTTATTGATATTAATTATCAATAACACATTTAAATAAGAGCATTTTTCTTAATCATATGGAAAATACAACAGCATCACAAAAAAAAGTTCCTGTAACACTCATAACAGGTTTTTTGGGATCAGGAAAAAGCACGCTTATTAATACGATTATAAAACAACATAATACTATTAAATTTGGTGTTATTCTCAATGAGTTTGGTGATGTGAAATTAGAAAGTACTATTATTGAAACATCAGATGAAAACATTGTTGAGTTTTCTAATGGCTGTATGTGTTGTGTAATGAATGATGATATTATAGGTGCAATAGATACATTAATAGAAAAAAATATAGAATATATTTTGATTGAAGCGTCAGGTTTATCTATGCCTCTTCCTATAGCTAGAACTATTTTGTACAGAGATTTGCAAGGCAAGGTGCATTTTGATGGTATTGTGTGCGTGGTAGATATGCTTCATTTTTGTGAACATGCCCAAGATTTTGCATTAACATTTCAACAATTACGTACAGCAGATATTATTGTATTATCCAAAAAAGATCAAGTTAGTCAAGATACGCAAAAACAAGTTAAAAAACTTATTGCTGATGTAAACAGTGAAGTGCCTTGTGTATCAATGGATGCTCAAAGTATTGCTTTACTTATTGACACACAACCTAAAGCATATACGCTTAAAGAAAATCTAGAGTATCAACATGAACCTATTGAACATGTGGTGGTAAAAGGTGGAGTGTATAAGCATGATGCACTAGTGACGTTTTTTGAATCATTACCTAAAGACATTATTCGAGCAAAGGGAAAATTATATTTTAGTGATGATATGCAACATTATTATGTATTTCAAATGGTTGGTGCAAAAAGAGCATTGTTTGCAAAACCTTATGATAACAAAAAGGAATCAATACTCGTATTTATAGGAAAAAAAGTAGATAAAGAATCTATTGAGCAAGGATGTAAAGCATGTCAAGTGGATGTGTAGTTCAAAATATATAGCGTTACATTATATACTATTTTGTAGTTAATAAAAAATAAAAAATTACACTTATAGCGTATTTTATCCTCTTTTTAACCTTCTAAACAGTAATCCTTTTAAAATAAACTTACGCAAACTAACCTTATGCGCGCACAAGTCACCTTATTTATGACCTTAGGTATTCTTTTGTTACTTTTTGCAGGGTTAGCTTTTGTGGTAGTGAGTATGAATCAAGAGCAACATATAGGTACCGAAGCACGACTTGCTTTAGAACGCTCTATTGCATTATACCCACCAGAGGCATTTATTACGTATTGTGTAGAATATCATATTCCTTTATTTTTACAGCGTATGAGTGTACAGGGAGGTACACTGTATGCTCAAGGTTATGAACATATAAAAAAAGATGATGACATTATTTTTTGGTACACCCAAGAAAGCGGTAATACACTCATATCTCATAGTGCTATGAGTGCTGAATTACAAGAAAGTTTGTTGCCAACCTTAGAGCGATGTATTGATATGAATGTGTATGTCAATCAAGGTTTTAAGGTTTCTTCTGGGCAATTACAAATAACTCGCATTCTTATGCATGATGAATATATTGATATAGATATTTCTTATCCTATTTTATTAGAAAAAGATAATACCGTAACATCTTTTGAACAACACACCGTACGTATAGCTCAACAGTATGGTGCACTATACACCAAAGCACATACGCTTGCTAATACGCATATTACAAAACAATATGTGGATCATGTCGCTTTTGGATTAGAGCATGATGTGAAAGTAACTCGAAGTCAACCATTTCCTCATGCAGTGTATAGAATGCAACAAGATATTGATGGACATGATATCGTATTACAGTTTGCTATAGAAACAAAGAATCCCTTTATACAAGCATTACCAGAACAAACAGGTTGTTGTACTATAGCGGGCCAATGTTTTGTGGGGACCTCACCTACGTTGTGTCAACAACAGCAAGGATTATGGTCACAAACATGTGATTGTGCGCTGTTTAGTCCTGATTATACACAACAGTATCAAGGAAATACGTGTGGTGATAGGCAACATGGTGAGAGTTGGTGTGAAGTAAATGTTGGAGTAGGAGGTCGTTTTGTTCGTCATAGTTGTTGGGATGGTACCATTATACAAGATTATTGTAAAGATTATAGACAAGAACTTTGTGTACAACAGCATATAAACAATAAAACGCAAGCATATTGTAGGCCTAATTATTACAGCAGTTGTCAAACATGTACCACACGTCAATGCTGTGAAGACACACAACAGCGAGATTGTACATGGATGTACAATACGTGCGTGCCAGCTGTAGCTCCAGGTTTTCCCTTTTGGCAATCTCAACAAAGTTGTACTATTAATTGTCCAACGTGTACGTTACCACAACAGGCTGAATTGTGTGTGCAAGTAGGTGATTGTGGTAATCAATTTAATACTATTGGGCAACAAGGGGAGCGCACCTCATTTGGGTTACCTTATGTACAACCTCAATATGATACACGCAATGTAGCATTTTTGGTAACGCAACCAGATACATCAGGAACATTACAACAACGACAACAAGCGTCTTTGAGTAGATTATTAAGTAGTGTACTACAAAATATTGATAACTTAACACAAATACCACTCCAAGACTATGTAGATGTACAACAAGATATTCCTGTACCCAACACAGCTTTTTGTAACGCATGGAATGCACCAACAGAATCGTATTGTTCTTATTGTATGCAACAGGAGTGTAGTGAATATTTGTGTAAAAGTTTAGGAAGTAATTGTTTATTTAGTATCGTAAGAGGAGAACCTTTTTGTTTCGGAAGAGATACTGCACAACAAACGCCAACTATTACCAATATGAGTATTTCATATAATGCATCACCCATACAAGCATTTGGATTACAAGGGTATCATATCAAAGAACCTATAGAGTTGCAACGTCCATTGTCTATACAGGTAAACACAAGTACTGCATTGCGTTGTAAGCCAACTCATATTCCATCTATGCCTTTTGTAGATAGTAGTGCACCAGATATGTCATCATTTAGTTTTTCACAGCATCATGATTTTCAACTGCGTTTTGTGTCAAATTTTGATATCTTTTCACGCTTTACACAAGCACTTAATATAAGTGATGATAAGGCAACAGCACTAGTACAACATAAATTTCAATTTGAATTATTAGCACAACGCTTTCCACAATTAGAAAAATTCAGATTTGGTTACTATCCTTTATTGCGTCCCATAGCTCAACAAATTATTGAACAAGAAAAAACAATGGACGAGTTATTACAATTGTTTGATGATAATATATATCATATTTTTTTTAGATGTATGGATACTTCAGCTACAGAGTATGACTTAGTATTTTTTAGATTTTCTTTTGCTGCTGTTTGTGAAGACAATGATCCACCGCAAGTACAAGATATAGTGGTACAACAACAAGAGGTGACATTGTATCTTGATGAATTTGCTCATTGTAGATGGGATGAGTTTAATACAAGTTATTATAACATGCAAAATGATATGCAATGTGCGCAATCACGTTTTGACCACACCAATGCTTTAGAGTATAGGTGTCAAACATCGACTAATATGTCATCATTGTATGTTGCATGTATTGATAATCCGGATTGGATACAAGTAGGACCAGGTAATGCAAGTGTACATCGATGTCCAAGTTGTGAAGAAGAGGAGTGCGCGTATTGTTATCAAACAACAAATGTGTGTAATCGTTTTCCTAATGAGCAAGTAACATTTATTGATATGCAACAAACATGGAATATTACGCAACAGCAACATCTACTGATTATGGATCCTCCTAAACAAGCATGTCGTGTGGTATTTCAAGCGTATAGTGCAGAGTTTGAACTTATAGACGATGTATATCAAGCAGATATAAGCGACTTTAGGTCTGGCAGTTATACAGTAAACGTGATATGTGAAGATGAGCAACGTGTCAGAGAACAGGCAATAAGGATTATAAAAACATAGCTTTAAAAAGAAGTTCAGTATAGCACTTATAGTATCTGCATACTAGTAAGGAAAAAAGGTAAAATATATAAAGATTCTAATATCTATTTCTTAATATACATATTGTATTGGGGGTATAGTAGTATGGATGATGATATATTTAATGTGTTTTTTAGGGAAAAACCAGCAATGTTATTGATGCATGTAAAAAATGCAAAGCAAAATGTGTATGCAAGTACAGTTGCTAAAAAAATTGATTGTACATATTCTCATGTAGTTAAAATTTTACAAGAAATGGAGCGAGCAAAATTAATTAATTTTAATAAGCAAGGTCGTTTAAAGTATTTGACGTTAACTAAAAAGGGAATGGATGTAGCTGATTATATGGAGCGCATCAAACATATGCTGTCATAATGGGAAAAAACACAACAATTATTGCACACGCACCTTTAGTACGTATTGCTAAAGAGGCTGGTATTGCGCGAGTGAGTGATGAGGCTCTTCCACTTATAAGAAAGGAAGTCGAAGAGTATGCACATAAGGTATTAACACAAGCTAAACAATTTGCACAACATGCTGGACGAACTACGATAACCAAACAAGATATGTTATTGGCATTACGGCAACAAGAGTAAGGGGTTTAGGGGTCGTGGATGAGTTTATACTATATATTATGTAAAATATATAGCCTCAAAACACTTATGTTAAAAAAATTTTTTCATATTGATTAGCCCAATAGCTAATAATAAGATCAGCACCGGCTCTATGCAAAGCTATAAGAGATTCTTTAACAATTCCATTGTGTGTTCCAATACCTTGTTCTATTAAATTATATAGCATAGTATATTCAACGCTAACATTATATGTTGCAAGTGGTATTTGTGTATGCTTACGTATTTCTGAAATAATATCCAGATAAAATAAACCAGGTTTAACCATTAATACATCAGCTCCTTCTTTTTCATCTATAAGAGATTCTCGAATAGCTAGACTTTTATTTCTGTGTGAAGTAAGATATTCTGCATGAGTTTTATTGCTATGAATTCTTTGAAGAGGAAAGGTTGCACAACAATAAGTATCAAATTTGGTGGAATAACTTAGAATAAGTGTATTTTTGAAACCATTATTATCCAAGTGTTGACGTAAACCAATAACTTGACCATCAATCATGGTACATGGGGCTACACCTGTTACTCCACATTGAGCATAGGATAGTGCAATTTTTTTGATTACTTCTAAACTTAAATCATTATCAAATTTATCTTGTTCATTTATAATATGCCCATGACCGGAATTAGTATAACCAGTAAGTCCTATATCAGCAAAAATATTTATATCAGTAAAACGTTTATGAATATAGCGTATTCCTTGTTGAATAATTCCATTGTTATTATGTGCATAACTAGCATCACTTGTCCTTAGTTCTTTATCTATTACAGCAAAAAGTAAAACAGATCTTACCCCCTGTTTAATAAGGTTTAAAATAACATCGTCAATCATATCTGTGCTATAAAAAAACTGATTTTTTAGATTTTTTATAGGTTCTTTAATGCCTGTGCCAGATTTAATAAAAATAGGATAAATAAATTTATTGGGTTGTGGTAAAGGTGAATCTAAAAGTTCTCTGATTGCTTGGTTTTGTCGTAGTCTATTTAATCTAATATTAGGATAAATTTCATGTTCCATTTTTTGTTCCTCCATAATGTTTCGTACATATATATTTTTGTGAATGTAATTTTTCATTCTGTTAGTTTTTTTTATCAGTATAGTCTTAAGGTGTTATTTTTCTACCTCTAGTACCCAATGTCTAAAATGGGATAATACTAATTTCCCAAGAGAATCATAACTAGTACACTTACATCTATTAAAAGGTTTTTTTCTGGTTACTCGTAGTCCATAACTTTTTAGTTCACTATGGAGTTCTTTCTGACTAATATATGATGTAAGTTGTGTTTTTTTACTTATACTCTTCATTCGTTCTGTTAAATTTCTTAATGTTGGAATCTGAGAGAAATGTGGATTAAACGTTAAAGAATCTTCAAAAAAACAGAAACCACCATCTTGAATAATTGGTCGTATTTTATCAAATAAAAATTTTCTTTGATTATTATTAGTATACTGCATAAAACCTTCAAAAAATACTGCAGTAGGTTGGTTAAGAATACTTGTATATATTGACTCCCAAGCTTCATCACTAAAAATATTTCCGCCGATATAAATAACATCTCTGTGTGGATCTATTGAAGAAATGATTTCTCTTTTTGTTTTAATAATGTGTGGAAAATCTATTTCTATATATCGAATATCCTCTAAATTTAGAGCATGTGGAGTAAAGCCAGAACCAATTTCTATGACTTGTTTTATACCATATGTATAAATAATATCTTCTGATGTTTTATAACGGGATTCTGCAAGCCAGCCTAAACCAGTAGGTGGAGGAATTGGGTATCCTAATAATTCTAAATGCTCAAGTATAGTTGAGCAATGGGGAATGTCAGGTATGTGTGAAAGATCAATGAGTGGTATGTGTGCAGTGTGCGATATGGGATCTTGGTAGTGTTATCATTTGACTGATTGTATGGCTTCATTATATTCTTGAATAAAAATACGAATGACCATTTCGTGCA
>JBLKON010000042.1:0-8541 GCA_047602725.1 Candidatus Woesearchaeota archaeon | reverse complement strand
CTGTAAAACCTGAATCAGTTGTTCCAGAAACATGTAATTTTCTACCGGGAGAATTGGTACCAATACCAACATTACCATTAGCATCAGCTCCCCCAATATCATCTCCATTTAATACAATATGCCCACCATTTCTAGCCCAAATAGATAATCTACCTTGAGAATTTCCCGATCCCCCAGTATTACGAGCTGTTATACCAGCACGATGATGTCCATCTCCGGCAAAAGTTAAACCATAAATATTAGTTGTTGAACTTAAATTACTTTCAATTCGAAATAATCCGCCAAAACTACCAAAACTTGAATTTCTTATAATATGAAGCCCTGTTAAAGGTGAATTTGTCCCCACTCCCAACCTCTTATTGGTATTATCCCAAAAAAAGTTACTATTATCCTGACTATACACCCCACTTGCACCAGCAAAAACAACACTTCCTGTACTAAACGTAGTAGTAGTTCCTGTTCCACCATCACTTACATCAATTGCACCAGCAGATACATTTCCAGAACCATCAACACTTAATACACCAGAAGTCAAAGCATTAAAACGAACAGAGCCCGTAATTTCTAATGCTTCACTCTCTACTTTATTTCCTTTAAACAAAATAAACTTATCAGCAAATACACTTTTAGCAATAAACGGAGTTAAAATAGCACCTACTACTACTTTTTTGAGCAAACTTCTTTTTTGCTCATTGACCGTTTCTTTTATTTGTTTTTCTTTCATCTAACAAATACCTGTAGTGTTTCCAATAACAATATGCGTACTGTTTTCACATATAAAAGTTGTTGTATTTAAAGCATACGATTCTTCAACATTAAGTGTACCATTTACATCTAAAGTAGACTGTGGTGAATCTGTACCGACGCCTATAGCGCTTTGATTATCAAATATAATAGAATTAACAATATTACCTGTACTACTCCATCTAGCTACATATCCTGCACTTCCACTTCCAGATACATTTCCATCACTTTGAGGCCACTCACTAATACAATTTGATCCTATACAAAACAGTGGAGCTGTAATATTAGCAGATGCATATATATCACCACTAACATGTAATTTATAGGTTGGATTTATGTTTCCTATTCCAACATTACCATCTTGTAAAATAGTAAATTGCTCATTTGTACTACCATTGTAACTTCTAAACATCAATCTATCATCAATAGTTGAATGTCCAATATACCATTTGCGAGTTCCATCTTCAGCAAAAACAACATTTGCATCACGTCCATCCATAGCATCAATAAATAAATTTGCATGATTATTTGTACTTTTAAACCAAGCAATAGCATCAAGTGTACCAGAATTTCCTATTAAATGTAAAGAAGCATTTGTCTGTAGAGTTCCTATTCCTATATTTGTTCCATTTTGAAAAATGACTGAATCTTCTAAAGTATCAGAAGATTCCCACAAAGCAACATATCCAGCAGTTCCACTCCCACTCACAAAAGCAGAAGTATACTCCTCTATAGTTGCATTCAATGCTGTTTCATTTACTTTCAACACACCACTATCGTTATACAAATACGGTGAACCCTCAATATCCCACACCGTATCAACAAAACCAACAAGCATATCATCTATTTCTGTTCTATTATACAACTCCTCACGAATATAATAATTCAATAATTGCGCATCTATATAATCAGTTTCGTTATATGCAGAAGCAATCAAATCTATAGTCAAATTAAGCAACGTTTCATTAAAAAAGATAGTACTACTATCATCACTTAAATAAGGACCTTGTGTACTATTTAATGCATTAACACTACCAGGCCATGCTGTAATACACTCCGAACCAATACAAAACATGGGTGAAGTAATATTTGTAGAAGAAACAATGTTACCAACCACATCTAACGTAGCATCTGGAGTATCAGTTCCAATACCAACCTTACCATCTGCATCAATACGCATTCTTAATGTTACAGTTGGCGTATTTCCAGAAGTATACGTATAAAAGCCAATAGTCCCTCTATTTCCCTCATTGCCCAATGAATCATCTGTTTGCCTTCCTGTTTGAATATGAATACTCCCCCCATGACCATCTGAATATACAGGCTCAACAGTAGAAAAACCACCTGTAATATTTACATCCCCTCCCTGAGTACCAGGCCCTTGAGCACCACGCAAAGTAGTAGCACGCAAAACATCTCCAGGTTTACCTGTAAAATAAGGAGCTTCAAAAGCTTGAGCACCTGGACGAATAGTAATAAGATTATCTCCTGTCGTAGAACTAAAATCAAAACCATTACTATCTGAATAAATATTAAAACGCATATTACCACTATCTCTGCCAATTCTCATATTACCATCAATCCAAGAAATAAAATGTGTTTCATTATCAAATCTCATACTAGCATTCAGATGCAATCTATTTGTTTGAAAATAAAAATTTTCAGATTGTTGCAACCTTCCAAATAATACTTGGTTATCCACTAAACTAGAATAATTAGCATCCCATTGAGCTTCACTTCCAGCACGTGCATCTATTGTCAAATTCAAACGCGTTTCATTAAAAAAAACAGTAACATCATCATCATACAAATAAGGACCTTGTGTTTGTGTAAACCCACTACCTGCCAAATCAGGCCATACACTACGACAATCACCATTCAAACAAACAACAGGAGAAGAAATATTCAAAGCAAACAGAGTTCCATTCACATCCAACACACCTTGCGGTGTAGTTGTTCCTACCCCTATACGAGAAGATGTTTGATACATAATAGAATTACCAAGTTCACTAGAAGATGTCCATCTAGGAATATAATTTTGACTACCACTACCACGCACACAATCCACACAAGCATCTCCAAAAGGAGGTGGAGTGCCAGAAGCTTCAAACTGTTGCAATGAAGACACCTGACCACTTAAAGGAGCCTGCCCATAAAACGTATATTGCGTTTGCGTTTCCACATCTTGATATACAAAATTAATTTCTGCTTGATACAAATCAACATTAGGATCCCAACTAGCATCTACCACAAGCACATCCATTTGCCCAGGATAAAGCAACAAAGAAACATCACTTTGAATATCATCAACTTCAACACGAGTAATATTGAGTGTTTGCCCCACATTATTTTGAATTTGTAATACTAAATGTGAATAATTTCCCGCCCAAGAAGTAATAGCAATATCAGCTGTTTTCCAATATTCTTGAGCAATTTGTGTTTGAGCTGTTTCTCTGCCCAAAGGAAAATTCATAATAAGTTGAACGCCAATAACTAAAATAACAAGTACAATAGCAGCAATAATAATATACTCTGTACTTGTCTGTCCTCTTTTCATACCTAAATTAAAACAGTATCATTTTAAATAGTTAGCGATATGAGCTAATATCATCTCACTCCACATATCATAAGAATTATCTACAGATAATGTGGCACAAAATTCTCCTTTTTGCTTAGTAAGTACATGCTTTCCTACATGAACTAAAAAAACATACCCCAATTCACGAGTACCTTTTTCATAAATTGTACCTAAAAATTGAATTTTTTTAACTAAACTACTCAAACGATGTGCCATACTAAAAGCAGTCTTATAGACAGATTCTTCAAACAGAACATCTACAAAACCAACACTGTAGGTTTTATTTATTTTATAACAAAACAAAGCACCTTTTCCATCCGTTAATACAAGCATAACTTTAGGGATATACAATAAATTATCTGATTCAACATCACTACTAGTATGAAAAATATAAGAAACTTCTTTAAGTGTATGAGGTACAAATCCACTTATAGGCTTACGCACCATTGACACATCACTTAAACAACCAATGGTACGAGTATCTTTCTGCTGAGCAATATGCTTATAAGTTGGAATCTTAAAAAATTTTGCTGTGCGCGGTCCCTTTTGTCCTTGATAATGAGAGCCCAATTTTTGAGAACCATAAATACGCTCACTTTTACCTGTATAATATACATCTAAAGTGCTTATTGGAGCACCATCTTGTAACACAAATGATGTTTGTTCATCAGAACGAACTTCAAATACCAAATCCGAACAAAACCCATTATCTACAAAACCTGCCAAATGTACAAATCCCTTAAAACCTACATGGGAATACATACGCAACTCTGCATTATATGCATGAGGTATATATACAATCTCTTTAGAAACCAACAAATAATAAGACTGAGGTTCAATAACAATACCCTCTGGTTTTGCCAGTATTGGATAGAAATAATCAAGCACATCATAATAATCTTTTTTTAATAAATCAATTGGTGCTTTTATGAGTTGCTTTGCTTTAAATCCAACAATACCTGAAGAATTTTTCCCTTGTGCATCCACATGAATTGCCAAACCATCAAGTGTAACCAAAGGCGTAATTGGTTTTTTAGTGACCTTATGTATATACAAAGGATGTTTTTTCCATAACGCTAGCAACGCATCGTGAGACAAAACAGCAGAAGGACCGTCAAAAAAACGCAACTGATTAAGAGCTATGCCACTATACAATACAATATCAAATGCTAATGGTTGAATAAACAACCACAGTGATCGTTTTTGTTCACTTGCATGCAATTCATCTTGCACAGCAGAATAATCTGCAAACAAACGCACATCAACAAACAGACGACCTGTGCTACTTTTAGGAGAAGATTTGCAAAATATTCCGGGAGGAATAACACACTCTTCTTGTAATTTAATAATACAAGTAGCTCCTTTTTTTAACAAAAAACCTTTAGAAATATCAATAGGTTGCCTATATTTTTGAGGATACGAAAGTAACATATCATAAATACGCTTTTGGCCATGTGGCCTTAAAACACTCAAATGTTCAGTATCTAATAAAAAACCGAAATCACTCAACATTGGTTCATACGAAGAAGGTTGCACGTGTGCTAAAGAAAAATCAGTAATATGTTGTTGCATATACGCAATAATATCTTTGTCATGAAAACAGTGATGCATAGAACAAGGATAATAAACAATGTATTAAATAGTTTACTATTTATAAGTGAAACAATCATAAAAAAGACACACGGGGAGCAACATAAATAAAAAACCATTTAAACTGCATAACAATAAAATACAAAAATATAATATATAAGCTATATTATAAAAACATATTCGAGGAAAAACAATGGAAGAACTCATATCAAATGTAATGATAGATGGTGCTTTAGCTGGATTATTAGGCATCATAATGGGAATTGTACTATTAACAGTACTAATATTCTATATATACACATCGTTTTGTTTTATGAAAATAGGACAAAAAGCCAATGATAGTGCTCCAGCATTAGCATGGATACCTTTAGTAGGACCAAGTATTATTGCATTTCGTGCAAGTAATATGCATTGGTGGCCATGGCTTTTGTTATATTCACCATTATTTGGACATGGAAATTATTTGAAAAAATAAACAAACCTGGATGGTGGGCAATAACGCCAGTAATACCCATTGTAGGACAAGTATTATACCTAGTATTCATTGGTATTGCTGCATTTTCAAAAAGATAATTTTTTTAAACTTCTTTTTTTTAAAACTACAGATTTACACATATACCATAAAAAAAGAATATACACACTCTATAAAAAACAGCACATTATTTATAAAGCATGATACTATATTCGCAACCTTTATAAATTAAATAATTCTATACACCGTATGATATCACTAAAAGAATTAAAAAAATTAGGAACAAGAACACTCCCTACTTCACAATATCGACCAACATATACTGAAAAAATAACAACATGGCTCAACAAAAAAGAAATTATCATTATTAAAGGAATTAGAAGATCAGGTAAAAGTCATATTATGTATCAACTCATACAAAATCTACCTAAAGATACTGTGTATTATTTTAATTTTGAAGATTATAAATTTGGAAACCAGAGAGACATTACTTTATTAGAAAACATAATTGAATTACGAGATAAAACAAAAAAAACATATTTTTTTTTCGACGAAATTCAACAAATACATGGCTTTGAAAGGTGGTTAAGAACATGGTATGACAAAGAGTTACCTATTAAATTTATTATTAGTGGATCAAATATATCTTTACTTGCTCCCCAACTTGCAACGATATTAACAGGAAGAAATATAACATACACTATAAAACCACTTAGTTGGAAAGAAGCTAAAGATTTTACACCTCTTTCTTTTGAAGATTACCTTGTATATGGTGGGTTTCCTGAAATACTATTAGAACATGATACACAAAGAAAAAAAGAACAATTACAACAATACTTAAAAGACATTATTGCAAAAGATATTTTATTTAAACACAATATACAAAATCCCAAACTTATTGAATCATTACTTTATTTTTTTATCACTAATCCAGGTACTAAAATAAGCGCAAACAAACTAGGCTCACAACTACACATAGCAAAAGAAACTGCTCAAAAATATCTTGAAGCAGTCAAAGATACCTTCTTACTTTTTGAAGTACCCTATTTTTCGTGGTCTACAAAAACAAAGTATATAGGTAATAGGGCATCTAAATACTATGTAATTGACAATGGTTTTCTTACAGCAGTTTCTCTCAAAAAAAATACTAGCGCACTATATGAAAACCTCGTTGCCATAGCTTTACATGATAAAGAGATAGTAGAACAACTTTTTTATTGGCAAAATGGCGTTGAAATAGATTTTATAACAAAACAAAAAGCTATTCAAGTAACAGCAAATAATCAAATTCCACAAAGAGAAATAGATGCATTTAAGGTTTTCAATGAAAAACATAAAAATTTTGCACACATCATCATAACACCCAATAATACACATAATAGCATAAGTTTACAAAAATTTCTTGAAACAATAATGTAAACAACATTGCTGCATTTTCAAAAAGATAATTTTTTTAAACTTCTTTTTTTTTACATATCCATGACACACAAACTACTCAAAAACCAAAACCTTGGATTTCTGTTAATAGCAGCACTTATCATACAACACGTTTTTCCTATCATACAACTAGGATCATTACACTGGATAGCAACAGCAATAGTATTACTCGTAGCAATACTCTTATTACTAAAATGATAACACTCAACGTAAAAAAACTGCATCCTCAAGCTATTATTCCTGAATTTCAACGAAAAGGCGACGCAGCTGTAGATTTACATACCACACAAACCATAACTATTGAACCTCAACAACGCATGGCTGCACCTACAGGCATAGCTACAGAATTTCCAAGTGGCTATGTTGCGCTTATTAAAGACAGATCAGGGTTAGCATTAAAAAACGGCATACACACACTAGGAGGAGTTATTGATGCAAATTATCGAGGAGAAATAAAAGTTATTTTACATAACACCTCACACGAAGCTTATACCATACAAGTGGGTGAACGAATCGCTCAAATGATACTTTTACAATTACCACATATAAGCATACAAGAAGTTGACGAATTATCCGATTCTAATAGAGGACAACTTGGATTTGGAAGTAGTGGAAAGTGAAAAAAATTAACATTCACCATCTGTATAAGTATCTACACCTGATGAACAAGCAGCACACGCATTACCATACGTCACATTATCATTTCCACAAACAGGAAAAAACTCCATGGTACACATTGTTGCTTGCTTTTGTTCTTCAGAACATACATATACACAAGCACCCTCATGTGCTACACCTACTCTTTGAGCAAAACAACTGTTACTATACGTAACACCATCATTACCACAAACGGGTGCATATTCTTCACTACATACGATATCTGACATACAATAAGGCTCACCAGGTGTTTCACAAAATATTCTAGTACAAGCCATCATTCCATCTTCATCAATCATACACGTATTACATCCATCAAACCAACTTTTACAATCATCAGGCACAATATACCCATACATATCAGTAACAAATGTTCTTCCACATTCCCCATCATAAGCAATAGCAACATCTCCAGCTTCACAACTGTTCCCATACGTTACATTGTCCACTCCGCAAACCGGTGCATATATTGCAGGACATACACGCACATCTTCATCGACTCTATCACTTTGTATACTACAGGCACCCAACAGTGCACACATCATTACTACACATACATATATTGGTTTCATTGTACCACCTACATCCAATCAAGATATACTTACTTATAAACACAATGATAACTTCAAATACAATAAAAGTTATTCCCCAGCTTTTTAGCAAACAATTTTTTTTGCAAAAATTGGCAAATAACAGGCTTCGCTACCTAAGTTGTACCAACGTGCATGTTTTTGATATATACTTTTAGTGTTTTGATCAAACCTTGAGGTCTGCTCAATGGTTTGTGGAGCTTACTACACATAACTTTTAACAAAAGTTTGTTTGACAAATAACAGGCTTCGCTATCAAAGTTGCGCCAACACGACTATTTCTCATATACATGTTTGGGTTTTACTAAATAATTTTAAAAAAACATTGAGTCCCCCCTGCGTCTCAACATTTTACAACGTTAAACTCATAAAAAATAAATATACTAAAAAATCCAACAGTGTTATTAAATAACTGATAGAAAAATCTATAAAGTCTACATTCTAAAAATAGTATATGGTAATTCTACAAGCAT
>JBLKON010000041.1:0-8602 GCA_047602725.1 Candidatus Woesearchaeota archaeon | reverse complement strand
TGAATGAGTAATGTAAAATTGGTGTCAAAATCATCATTCTAACACACTCAAGGAATCTCTATTCGGAGATACTGTATACGTACTTTGTGATATGATGGTTTTATTGATTGTATCTTATTGGTGTGGTAGTATGTGAGGCATTGTGGCAAAAAATAAACAAACATTTTATAAATAGGAGTTATTTTCATTACTAAAGCGAAAGTAATTTTTCGAAAAAATAAGTATGGGTATATTTCTATGAATGATTTTATACAATTAGGTGTTTCACAACACATTGCCAACATTTTGGCACATCAAGGTATTACAAAACCTACGACAATTCAAAAAAAGACGATTCCGGGTATTTTAGAAGGAAAAGATGTTATTGCACAAAGTGCAACGGGTTCTGGAAAAACGTTAGCGTTTGGCTGTGGTATTTTACAGCGATTAAAGTTAAATAAACGAATTCAAGCTTTAATTTTAACGCCAACTCGAGAGTTAGCTGAACAAGTATATCAAACATTGTCTTTACTTACTGAACGCAATATTGAGGTTGCAAAAATTTATGGTGGTGTTGCTATTGAACCCCAAATTAAAGCTTTGCATAAAGCTCATATTGTTATTGGTACACCAGGAAGAGTGTTAGATCATATGCAACGAGGCACCATTGATGTTTCTGCTATTGAGTATTTTGTATTAGATGAAGCAGATCGTATGCTTGATATGGGATTTTTAGATGACGTAAAAGATATTATGAATGCATGTTCTAGTGGTAAACAAATTATGTTGTTTTCAGCAACAATGCCTCAAGAAATAAAAACACTTTCACAATCTTTTATGGATAATCCGATTCATGTGGTTGGCGATCAAGCTGTTGATCCTACGCAATTAGAGCAAATTTATTATGACGTTCCTGCATCATTAAAGTTTTCGTTATTAGTACATTTGTTACAACAAGAAAAGGATAGTTTAGTTATGGTTTTTTGTAATAGTAGACGAGTTACGAGTCAAGTTACTCAAAATTTGAAATTACAGGGTATTGATGCTTCTGAAATTCATGGTGGTTTGTCACAAAATAGACGCAATCATGCTTTACAAAAATTTTCCAATCAAAAAACACAAGTACTTGTGTGTACTGATGTGGCAGCACGTGGTATTGATGTAACTGGTATTTCTCATGTGTATAATTACGATATACCTGATGATCCTAAACAGTATGTGCATCGTATTGGTCGTACTGCTCGTGCTGGCAAAAGTGGTATTGCTATTAGTTTGCTTTCAAGATACGATTATGAAAAATTTGATAGGTTACTTAAAGAAACTAATTGTCGATTGACTGCTCAGCAAAAACCTCATATTGAACGTGTAGAATTACAACAAAGTAAATCTGATCGTGTAGGGCGAGGTGGACGTACTATGTCAAGAGATAGGCCTCGTTTGGGAAGTTCTAAACCTCAATTGGGTTCTTCTCGGGAACGTTCGTCATCAAGTAGATCACGAACTCCACGTTTTGGTGGCGATGATAGACGTTCTGAACGTTCACATGATAGACCGCAAGGGCAATCACGTCCTTCTCGTTTTGGTGGAGACGATAGACGATCTGATCGTTCACATGATAGACCGCAAGGACAATCACGCTCTCCTCGTTTTGGTGGCGATGATAGACGTTCTGAGAGAGAACATACGTCAGGGAACAAATCATTTGCTGGAAAATCATATACATCACAAGATGATACCAATAGATCATCGCGCAGACCTTCTTCAAAAGGATCTTTTGCTAAAAGAGATGCTCAAAGACCAAGAAGATCTTCTAGTAGGTCTTCTAGATCACAGAGATAAATTTGAGTTGTTTATCTTTGTTTTTTTCTCATTTTGTTTGCATGTGCATTTCTTATGTAATTTTTTAAGCACTTAGTATGAATTTATGTGTGTGCTATTTTTTATCATTATATTTTCGGGTGTGTCCAGAAAGGAGGATTATTATATACTACATCTCAAAGCGTTTTACGAAGCAAGTCGATTTATGCAGGCTTGATGAGGCAAGACACCATGAAGGATGAATGGTAAATGCTGATGTGGTATACAAATTTATACCATTCGGGACACACCCATATTTTCATACATTTTAAAAACAATACTCGTTTTAGGTGTGTATTATGCTTGTGACTATGTTTCGATATATTACTACGAAAGTAAATGCGTACAAAGAGTATGCACCTGCTTTATTACGTATAAGTATGGCATTAGTATTTTTGTATTTTGGTACACAACAACTTATCAACACTGATGAATTTGTATATTATTTACCACTTTTTTTACAAGAGTCATCATATGCAACTACTTTAATTATTGCTAATGGTATCTTTGAAGTTATTGCCGGTACATTATTATTACTTGGTTTATTTATTCGGCCTGTAGCATTTTTGTTAGCAGGACATTTAGCACTTATTACAATAGAAATGTATATGGCTGGATCTGCTCATACAGCAGTACGCGATGTGGGTTTAACACTTGCAACGTTTGCTGTTTTTTTGTGGGGAAGTGATGTATGGTCATTGGAGGAAAAACTATGGAAAAAATAATAGCAATGTGTTTAACTGCACTATTTTTGGTGGCTGCGTGTGCTCCTGCAGTAGTACCAGAAGAGCAACCAATACAAGAACCACCGCAACAACCAGATTTTGAACCAGCTGTTGCTGATACACGCCCTGAAGAAGAACAACAACAAGAAGTGTTATTGCAACTAGTGGAAGATGGTACGTATGAAGATGAAGTAACGTATCGATATCACAGTGGTACTGAAACAATGATAGTGACAGTAAGTATTGAAAACGATATTATTACTGGTATTGGTTTGCAGGGTATTGACTCACATCCAACGTCTGCTAATTTAATTGCACAAGTGCATGAAGCGTTACCTGATTTAGTAGTGGGTAAACGTATTGATGAAGTGGATATACCTGCACGTATTGGTGGAAGTTCGCTTACTGCACAAGCAGTGAAACAACATTTAGAAAACTTTGTATGAATCACTGCGAAGCGCTGGGAACTCGTTTTGAGTTCTCTTGTTCATTTTTTGGTCCATGTGTTGCTGAGTTACAACGTATTGAACAAAAATACTCTCGTTTTATACCTTCAAGTATGCTTAGTTCTATTAATAGTAACATTGGGCACTGGGTTAGAGTCGATAAGGAATGTGTTATGCTTATTGAACAAGCGTTACGTATACAACAAGAAACGCAAGGTTATTTTAGTTTGTTTGTTAAAAATACGTTAGATGCTTTGGGGTATGATGCTCAGTATTCGTTTACTCCTCAACATGTTGCTACATATGCTCACAACGTTATTGATATTGATGGAATAAACGTTCGGGCACATGCACCCATTGATTTTGGTGGGTTTGGTAAAGGATGGGCATTAGATCAATTGGCATTGCTATGTCAACAAGATACTCGTTTTTATCTCAATGGTGGGGGAGATATCATCGTAAAAGATGCTTGGCCAATTTTATTAGAGCATCCTGATGATACGACAAAAACTATAGGAAAAATTACGTTATATTCACAAGCTTTTGCAAGTTCTGCTCCCAATAGGCGCAAATGGAAACATGGGCATCATTTGATTAATCCAAAAACAAATACTCCGCAACAAACTATGAAAGCTGTGTATGTTGTTGCTGAGACCGCACTTTTAGCTGATGCGTATGCAACGGCCTTATTTTGTGCAGGGTTTGAACAGGCTCTTGTGTTAGCTCAACGTTTACCTGTACAGTGCATGCTTATTTCTGTGCATGACAAAGTATATACCACTGATGCATTTTTTATTGAGCAGGTGTAGTATGTTCTATTTCTTAGTACCACTTTGTAGTTTACATCAAAGTATATAAAGTGAAAGTTAAGCAAGTATAGGTATATGTATCATGCAAAACCTATTACTACTTTATATAAAGAATTAGAAACTTCTGAGCAGGGATTAAGCGAGCAACAAGTTGCCCAACGTTTAGCTAAAGATGGCTTAAATGTATCTTATAAAGAACAAAAAATTTCTGCTTTCAAGATTTTTAGAAATCAATTTGGCAATCTTATTATTTATATTTTATATTTGGCTGCTTTTTTGTCTGTCTTATTAGGTGAAATGATTGAGTATTATGCTATTATGTCTATTATTATTATTATTGTTTTACTTGGTTTTTTTGAAGAATATAAAGCAGGAAAAGATATGGCTGCTTTACAAAAATTGACTCCTCAATATTGTAAGGTTATACGGAATGGTAAAAAACAAGATATATTGGCTGAACAATTAGTTCGTGGTGACCTTTTGGTGTTGCAACGTGGTGATATTGTTCCTGCTGATGCTCGTGTGGTACAAACGTCCCACATTAAAGTTGATGAATCTGCTTTAACAGGAGAATCGCTTGCTATAAGTAAACAAACAGCTGTTATTGATCAAAATACTGAGTTGGCTCAACGCACCAATATGGTATATGCAGGAAGTCCAGTAACTAGTGGAGAGGCTTTATGTGTGGTAGTTGAAACCGGATTACAAACAGAGTTAGGAAAAATTGCTCATATGTTGCATAATGTAAAAGAGCAATTAACACCTTTACAAAAACGTATGTACACGTTAAGTAAACAATTTTCTATTACGATTTTAGTTATTTGTGTGCTTATTTTTATTACGGGTATATTGCAAGGTTTTCCTTTGAATAAAATGCTTATTTTAACTATTGCAGTGGCAGTAGCTGGTATTCCTGAAAGTTTACCTGCGGTTCTTGCTGTGGTATTAGCGGTAGGAACCAAACGTATGGCAAAACAAAATGCTATTATTAAACGATTACCAGCAGTAGAAACATTGGGTACGTGTTCGGTTATTTGTACGGATAAAACAGGAACGTTAACGCAAAATAAAATGGTTGTTGAAGAAGTGTATACGCTTGATGGTCAAATTCATGTTACCGGAACTGGTCTTGATCCTATTGGTGAATTTATTGTTGGTAATAAAGTTATTAATCCTAAAAATCACAAAACACTTTCTCAAATCTTAACTATTAGTGCATTGTGTAATAATGCTACCTTAAACAAAGAAAAAAATGAATACAGTATTGATGGTGAGGCAACAGAAGGAGCTTTAATGGTATTAGCTCATAAAGCTGGTTTACGCAATTTACATGGATTACATCCTCGCGTGCATGAACATCCTTTTGATGCGGATAGAAAATGCATGAGTGTTATTCATAAGGTGAAAGGTAAACATATCGCTTATGCAAAAGGTGCACCAGAATATTTATTAAAAAAATGTACACGTTACATGAAAAATGGAAAAAGTTATCCATTAAGTAAAGAAATGCGTTCTGTTATTATACATGAAACTGAAAGTTATGCACAGCGAGGATTGCGTGTATTAGGTTTGGCGTACAAAGAACATAATGCAACAAAATTACAACAACAGCATGTTGAGTCTGGTTTAACATTTGTGGGGCTTATTGCTATTCGTGATCCTCCACATCCAACAGTTAAGCAAGCAATTGTTGATTGTCAAACTGCAGGTATTAAAGTTGTTATGATTACAGGGGATAATCCCGTTACTGCACGATGTATTGCTGAAGAATTAGGTATTTATCAACACACAGATACGGTGTTAACTGGCCAAGAATTAGATGTACTTTCAGATACCGATTTGTACAGAATAGCTAATCAAGTCAGCGTGTATGCTCGCGCTACTCCTAAACATAAATTACGTATTGTACAAGCATTACAACATATTGGTCATATTGTAGCTATGACTGGAGATGGGGTTAATGATGCTCCAGCACTTAAAGCAGCGGACATTGGTGTTGCTATGGGTAAAAAAGGAACAGAAGTTGCTAAAGAAGCTTCAGAAATGGTTATTAAAGATGATAATTTTGCTACCATTGTTACTGCAGTAAAAGAGGGTAGAAATATTTATCAAAATATTAGAAAGTTTATTTATTATTTGTTGGTTGGAAATTTCTCGCAAGTTATTATTATTTTTGTTTCTGCGTTATTGGGGGTTCTTTCTCCATTAACTGCATTAATGGTTTTGTTTGTAAATTTAGTTACTAGTGAATTTCCTGCGTTGGGTTTGAGTATGGAGCGCTCATCACCTAACATTATGCAGTATAAACCAAGAAGTCCTAAAGAGCCGTTGTTAAATGAATATTTGTTATTTAAAATTGCACAAGTTATTCCTTTTGTCGTGTTAGGTACACTTATTATTTATGTGTGGCAATTAGGTTTACATGATGCTACTAAAGCACAAACGATGGCGTTTGTTACTATTATTATGTTTATGATGATGCATGCTTTTAATGCACGCAGTTTTTCTAAATCTATTTTTAATAGATATTTTTTTAGTAATGGTTGGTTTTTTGCAAGTGTTATTTTTTCGTTTGCAGCTACGTTATGTGTCATTTATATTCCAGTCTTACAAGGGTTGTTTCAAACCGTTGCTTTATCGTTAAGCGATTGGCTTATTGTCTTTGTGGTTACTAGTTTTATTTTATTATTTGTAGAAATTCAAAAAACAGCTATTCAAAATGAAATGAGAGAGCAAGAACGTCTCTTACATAAGTCACCATGAATATTGAAGATCTCTTTAATACCTACAAGTCCTCTATTAAAGGTATTAGTCAGCATGAAGTAGCTGAGCGTCAACAACAATATGGTCGTAATGTTATTACACAGCAACATACCGATACGCTGTTTATGCTTATTGGTAAAGAGTTGTTTTCTGGATTTTCTTTACTGCTTTTGGGAGCGTGTTTGTTATCGCTGTATGCACATTTTATGGATGATACGCAAGGATATAATTTTATTGTGTACGCGTTATTGTTTGTTGTGTTTATGAATACGGGTGTGTCAGTGTATCAACATCATAAAGTCAATAGCATATTGCATTCCTTTCATGCGTATGTTCCTGCTTTTGTTATTGTGACACGTCAAGGTCAAAAGCAACACATTAGTGCTCAAGAGTTGGTGGTGGGAGATATTATTCATCTTCAAGAAGGGGATAAAATTCCTGCAGATGCGTATGTTATTCATCAAACACAGTTACAAGTTGATGAATCTATTTTAACAGGTGAGTCTGGCTATATTGCTAAAACAGAATATGCGAGTTGTACAGATGATGCAGGTTTGTCTTTATGTACGTTATATTCTGGAACTACCGTGGTTAAAGGTATTGCACAAGCTCTTGTTGTTGCTGTTGGCTCGAGCACTAAATTAGGTGCCATTACGCATTTGACGTCAGATACCAAGCAGGCATTAAGTCCTATGCAACAAGAAATTAGACGTTTTGCTCAAAAAATTACGTGGTTTGCATTAAGTGTAGGACTTTTATTTTTTTTGTTGGGTACGTTTGTGTTAGAAAATTCATTTTACACCAATATTATTTTTGCTATAGGTATTATTGTTGCCAATGTACCAGAAGGATTACTTCCTACCGTTACGCTTTCTTTAACACAAGCTTCTGCGCGTATGGCTAAACAGCGTGCTATTGTTAAAAATTTAGAATCTGTAGAGACACTTGGTAGTTGTACGGTTATTTGTACGGATAAAACAGGAACATTGACACAAAATAATATGCAAGTGCAACAAGTGTATATGAATAATACGTTGCATACAGATAAAAATGAATTGTATATTAATGCTGCATATCCTACGTTTATTGAAATTGCAACGCTGTGTAGTGATGTGAGTATTGTTACTGACAAACATGGAACTCATTATTATGGAGATCCTACAGAAACTGCTATTATTGATTTTGCTAGCGAACTTATTGATGTGGTAGCTTTGCAACAAAAGTTTAGACTTTGTGTAGAAAAACCCTTTACGTCTCAAGATCAGTTTATGAGTAAGGTGTATGTGTCAGAGGGAAATACATTGTATGCTACACTTAAAGGTGCACCAGAAGTAATATTGCAAAAATGTACGCATATTCATTTAGATGGTAACGTTGAGCCTTTGCATGATAGTAGTCATATTGTAGCTGTTCAACAAGGTATGCATAAACAGGGTTTGCGTGTACTTGCTTTAGCTTATTATGTGGGAGAGCAAAATCATCAAGAACCACAAGGGCTTGTTTTTGTTGGGCTTATTGGTTTAATGGATCCTCCAAGACCAGAAGTTGCTGGAGCTGTTGCGCAATGTCATGATGCGGGTATTAAAGTTATTGTGGTGAGTGGCGATCATGCACAAACGGTAGGTGCTGTTGCTCAAAAAGTAGGTATTACGCAAACACCACAGATACTTACAGGAGATATGCTTGCTCAACTCAATGATGAACAAGCTTTGGTAATGCTTGAAGAGCCTAATGTAGTGTGTGCGCGTATTGCTCCTGAACAAAAATTACGTATTGTAACCCTGCTTAAACAAGCAGGTCATGTGGTTGCTGTCACAGGTGATGGGGTTAATGATGCTCCAGCACTTAAAGCAGCACATATTGGTGTGTCTATGGGAAAAAGTGGTACGGATGTTGCTAAAGATGCATCAGATATTATTTTATTAGACGATAATTTTGCTACTATTGTTAAAGCTATAAAAGAAGGGCGTACTATTTTTGATAACATTCAGCGATTTATAACGTATAGTTTAACGAGCAATAT
>JBLKON010000040.1:0-8699 GCA_047602725.1 Candidatus Woesearchaeota archaeon | reverse complement strand
ATTTCTCCATTGTTTTCTTTAATAAAACGAATCAGAATTTTAGCTACTATTTTTTGCTTTTTTTTTTCAAAAATAATCTCGTACACGTCATCTGGTAAATTGTATTGGTCAAATAATATAACCATTATGTATACCCACTTATACCTATAAGTAGGACTCCCCCATAGCAATGTAGGGGTATATTAGTATATAAATGTTCGTATTTAGGTAGGATAATGTATAATAGCTTAGGTAAACTATACATTTATAAAAAACAATACGTACAATATACATACACAAGGTGAACACATGATTGGCTTATTTCAAAAAGGAAAGATTGATATCAAACTAGATAGTTATAAGTTATCAGGTAAAAAAGAAGTAACAGGTACTCTTACACTAACATGTAAAGCTCCTATTGAAGCAAAAAAGCTTTTTATGCGCGTAGTTGCTCAACGAGAGCCAAGACAGCAACTAGATAACCGAAGAACTTCTGGAGTAACGCAACAACTGTACCAACATGTTATTGAATTAGATGGTCCTGGCATATATAAAGATAAAAAAATATACACATTCAACATTCCTATTCCCGACCAATATCGCAATAAAAGTCCTTCTAAAACCATACAAAGTGTTATTGATGTAGCACACAGTTTTGGAGCACTACAAGCTAATGATATACGTTGGTATGTTATTGGTGTATTAGACAAAAAATGGATAAATATTTCACGTTCCGTTGAATTTGGCATATAAATAAACAACTATATACCTATTTTTCATGTATAATTGAAAAATAAAGCAAAAAAACAATACCCCTGCCCACCAAAACATTTAAAAATAGATTTTAATTCCGTGTAGATAACACGGGGCTATGGGGTAACCTGGCTATCCTTTCTGGTTTGGGACCAGATGATCTCGGTTCAAATCCGAGTAGCCCCATGGAGGTTACAATTATGAAACAAGTTAGCACATTATCTGCAAAACGCTATGGTCCTCGATATGGAAAATCGAATCGTATGAAAGTAGGGCAGCTAGAAGCACAATATCGTAACAAAGCAGAATGTCCATATTGTCATGCAGTTGCAGTTAAACGCTTAACAAGAGGTATTTTTGGTTGTAGTAAATGTGGTGCAATTTTCACAGGACGTGCATATACCTCACAAAGAACACAGGTAAAAAGGTGAGTATATGGTAGATTATGTATGTATGAATTGTGGAAAAACTGTCGGTATGCAACATGCACAAGGACGCGTACGATGTCCTTATTGTGGTTATAAAATACTCTATAAGCAACGAGTACAAGTGACTCATGTCAAAGCACGATAATCTGTATGAAATAACAGTAGCCGTTCAAGATAGTGAACAACAATGGTTTACTATTTTGCAAGCAGAAAGTAAAGAAGCTTTTGGAAAACGTGCAAGTTTACATATTACACACAATAACAATATAACTCATATACGTGCAACAGCACAAGATGCAATTGCGTTAAAAACAGTATTAAGTGCAATAACAAAGTTTGCTCTTATTATACAAGATATGCAACAGGTATAAACATGGAACAACTAGCAGTCATTCAACAACATATACATCATATTACAGTCCAAAAACAATCAATTCAATCTGAACTCCTAGAAATCGATATGGCTCTTGAGCAAGTACAAGATCCCGCCTACGTCACATTAGGAAACATTATGGTTAAAAAATCAGCGGATACTATTAAAAAAGAATTAGAAGAAAAAAAAGAAGTATTACATATTCGTATCAAAACGTTACAAAAACAAGAAGAAGAATTACTAAAAAAGCGTAAGGAACTACAGGAGGACCAACCATGAGCAACGACCAAGTAGACGAAATTGTTTCATTATTACAAGAATTAATTGATGACGATGGCATTCCACGAAATGTGAAACAAAGATGTAAAGAAATGGTTGCTTTACTTCAAGCAGATGAATCATTATCCATTAAAGTAAATAAAGTATTATCTATGCTTGACGAAGTATCAGAAGATAGCAATATAGATGCTTACACACGCTCTCAAATTTGGGGATTAGCTTCTATGCTTGAAGCCATCGATATTTCATAATGGCAACATTACATGTACTCAACAGTAAGCAAGTAAAAGAAATACTTGGCCAACTCCATGAACAATGGGGAATTACAGTTGATACACCCTATGTATGGTATATACATCCTAAACACCAAGATATTTATGTGTTAAGTACAGCAGCAAAACATATAGAGTTTGAACATTTACGCATTAACAATCTTGGTTTATACGTAGCACATATTGACAAACAAAACATGCTACGACTTTCTATAGAAGCCTCCCAGTTATGGGGACCGCAAGCAACAAAAGGTGTCATTTCACTAGATGATACCCAATATATACAATGGTTACGTGGACAAGATATTGCATATACACATCCGTATGGCTATGTATTAGTAAAACATGGTGATGACTTTATGGGATGCGGGAAAATAAAAGATGATATGCTACTCAATTTTGTTCCCAAAGCACGTAGAATTACAGCAAAAGACTTGCCGGTGTAAGTAACTGCAAGTACACTAAAAAACATCTTAAAAAACAAAACAATACATAAACATACTAATCTACGTGTAAAAGAGCACTTCCAGCAACAAACATATAAAAGAGTAGTACTTTCAATACACTATGAAACTTACTCCTGCCATGCAACAATACATGGATATAAAAAAAAAACATCCTGATGGGCTTATCTTGTTTCGCATGGGTGATTTTTATGAAACTTTTTTTGACGATGCTATCACCATTTCTGAAATCTTACACATTACCCTTACTGCACGTAATCAAGGAGAATCAAAAATTGCCTTAGCTGGCTTTCCCTACCATGCTATGGAACGATACGTTCCTACCTTAGTAAAAGCAGGACATAAAGTAGTTATTGTTGAGCAAATGGAAAATCCCAAAGACGTAAAAGGGATAGTAAAACGAGAAGTTACGCGAGTTATTACACCTGGTACGGTAGTAGAAGATTATATGTTAGACCAAGCACAACATAATTTTATAGCTATTATCAACCTCATAGACAAACCATACGGGTTTGTTATAGCAGATGTATCAACCCAAGATTGTTTTTGGGGAGAAGCAGTACATATGGATGCATTACTCCAAGAACTACAACGCTATGATATTAAAGAAATAGTTATACCTAAAGGAATACACATAAGCGCACTTGAACAGTATACACAGCAACAAGCAATATATGTATCACAAATAGGTGTACATGTATTTGCCCAAGAGTTTGATCATCTACTTATGCCCTCTCATACCAAAGCAGCAGTACATGCATTACTTGCCTATTGTAAACAACAACACATTCCACACACTAATTTTACATTTCATGCACTACAACAACAAGAACACATGATGCTAGATAGTATTACCATTCAAAATTTAGAACTACTCAAAAACAGTAGAGATAATACAACCAAGGCAACCTTACTTGAAACATTACAACATACACACACACCCATGGGAAACAGATTGTTAAAACAATACATTATTCGTCCACTCTGTGACCAAAAACGCATCGAACAACGCCTTGCATGTGTACGTTTTTTTATGCAAGAACAAACCGTTTTTCACCAACTCAAAACATATTTGAAAGGTATTGGTGATATTCAACGATTAACAACCAAAATAAGTTGTAAGTCATTACAACCCAAAGATGCAAAAGCACTTGAACAAAGCTTAATAGCTGCACACAACATACAACTACTTTTTGCACAACATACACTTCCAACATTATTACAAATGCCTACCCTTGATATGCAAACAGTACATGACAAAATTAAACACACTATAGTACAAGAGCCTCCAACAACGATTAAAGATGGACACGTTATTGCTCAAGGAGTCAATGAAGAACTAGATGCATTACGTAATATGCATATTTCTTCTACCCAAATATTAGCACAACTAGAACAAGAAGAAGTACAAAAAACAAACATTCCACTAAAAATAAAATATAACAGAACTTTTGGTTATTATGTAGAAATTTCTAACAAATACAAAGATAAAGTTCCCTCACATTATATCCGAAAACAAACGGTAGTAAATGCAGAACGCTATATTACTGAAGAACTCAAAGATATTGAACAAAAAATTTTAGGAGCACAAGAACGAGCACTTGCTTTAGAACATAGCATTTTTGAGCAATTAGTAACGTACTTGCAAACGTATATTGATCAACTTCACACCCTTTCACACTATATTGGAGTATTAGATGTCATGCATAGTTTTGCACATTGTGCGTTACATGCACAATATTGTGAACCTGTGTTTACACAAGATAATACTATTCATGTAGTGCAATCTAGACACCCTGTTATTGAACGCTACGAATCCAGATTTGTACCCAATGATTGTCTATTAGATAACCAACAACACTTTATGGTATTAACAGGACCTAATATGGGAGGAAAATCTACGTATATGCGTCAAATTGCATTATGTGTACTCTTAGCACATATGGGCTGTTATGTACCAGCCAAACAAGCAACGCTTTGTATTGTTGATCGCATATTTTCTCGAGTTGGTGCATCTGACAATCTTGCAAAAGGACAAAGTACGTTTATGGTAGAAATGGATGAAACAGCACGTATCTTAAGACAAGCAACACAACACAGTTTACTTATTATTGATGAAATTGGCCGTGGAACAAGTACCTATGATGGTGCATCCCTAGCTTGGGCCATTGCTCAAGATATTGCTAAACGCATAAAAGCAAAAACGATTTTTGCAACTCACTATCATATGCTCACACAACTACAAAGTATTGCTGGTGTTATTAATATGCATGTACAAGTACACGAAGAAGCTCAACACATAACATTTTTACACACTGTTGTAAAAGGAAGTGCACAACAAAGTTATGGTATTCATGTAGCTCAATTAGCAGGTATTCCACAACACGTTATAGATCAAGCAAAAAAAATGCAACAAAGTTTAGAACAAGAAGATAAAGTAGCAAAACGATTTGCACAACATGTACATAAAGCGCAACAAAAAGACTTAGAGGATTTTACCCATGCAAACCATTAATGTATTATCACAACAATTAATTAATCAAATTGCAGCAGGTGAAGTCATTGAACGCCCAGCATCTGTAGTAAAAGAATTGATAGAAAATGCTATTGATGCACAAGCAACATCTATTCATATTACGCTACACGATGGTGGAACAACGTATATACGTATTCAAGACAATGGAAAAGGAATGAGTAAACAAGACTTAGCTGTGTGTACATTACCTCATACTACATCAAAAATAAAACAAAGTGATGATCTGTTTGCTATTACTACATTAGGTTTTAGAGGAGAAGCACTTGCAAGTATACAAAGTGTGTCTCGTATGGTTATGTATACCAACAAATCACAAGGCCTCAAAAAAATAGATGATACCATTACCCCTATTGGTACACCACCAGGAACTATTATTGAAGTAAAAGATTTATTTTACAATATCCCAGCACGAAAAAAATATATGAAAACACCCGCTACAGAATTACGTAAATGCATGGAATACATCCATCAATATGCATTATGTTATCCCCACATCCAATTTAGTTGTATACACAATAAACAAACACTCTTAGAAGCAGCTCCAAGCACTCAACTACAACGTATAGCATACATTTTAGGACAACAAGAGATGTTAGAGATACCTACGTACACACATCACAACATAACCGTACAAGGATATACGAGTCCTGCACATGTCTATAGAAAAGACAGGCGTTTACAATTTTTTTTTGTCAATAAACGATGTGTACAATCAACTGTATTACAATCTGCTGTATATCGAGCATATGACCAAATTATACATCATGGATTATATCCTTTATGTGTACTACATATAACTATTGATCCTAAACTCATTGATGTAAATGTACATCCTGCAAAAGCAACCATTCGTTTTGAAGATGAACAAGCTATCTTTAAAGCAGTGTATCACGCAATAAGACCAAAAGTAGAAACGCAACACATACAACGCATCGATGCGCACACACTACAAAAACCTTCTCAACAACATTTATCTCATACCATACAAGAACAACATAAATCGTCCAATCAAACATCATCTCAACATCCATTACATAACGCATCTCAAAATGTAACTCATAACATATCTCAACACAGACCTCACATTCATGACAAACCAACCATGTATGAAAGCACACAACAACAAGCATTTCCACAAACCTCTCAAACAATGCGAGCATATCGTATTATTGGTGTCTTTACAAAAAAATACGTACTTTTAGAACAAGGCACACATTTATTGATTGTTGATTTTCATGCTGCTTTTGAACGCAAAAATTTTGAAGAACTTAAAACACATTATAAACAAGGTTTTGCAACACAACAATTACTGAAACCCGAAATACTACCTATGGATATCAAACATATGTTACGTATCCAACAAGTACTCGAACACATACAATCCATAGGATTTGACATAGAAATCTTTGGTGAACAAAGTGTTATGATACGCAAAGTTCCTCTTATAGGAAAAAAAACAATACCAGCGTCCTTTGTACATGAATTTTTATCATATTATCAACAACACACCAAAGATCCCTGGGAACAACTAGTAGAAAACGTTTTAGCACGCATGGCGTGTAGAATGTCTTATATGGCAGGAGATACTCCTTCATTTGGTGAATTATATACCTTATGTGACGATATACTCACTGGTACTATTCCAAAAACATGTCCTCACGGCAGGCCAGTCATAGTAACACTTGATGAAAAAACATTAGACAAACTCTTTTTACGTTCACTATAACCAAACTATGAAACCAAACTATAAAACATATGTAGTACGTATGCACCTTGTATGTGTACTTTTATTTATATTTGCACTACTCTTTTCTATTCCTTTTATATTAGTAGGTTCCTATCTCTTACAACAAGCAATATCCTTACTTTTATTTATCATTATCATTGGCATACCTCTACTTATTCCTTTAGTGTGCCTAATAGGTATCTTGTTTATTATTGTTTTATATCCAACCTGGTATAAAGCATTATCATATACACTACATCCACATCATATACACATACAAAATATTCATGGCACAACAAAAATTGCATATCACAATATCTATAAAATACTAGCAAAAAAAACAATGTTAGATAAACTACACCACACAACAACACTCTATATTTTTGCTAACCAAAAGGTATACAAACTGTATTACTTATCACAAAATGCTACAAAAAACGTTGTAACTGCTGTACGTCATCAATAATAAAATCAACATTTCTTCCCACTAATCCAGGCACAGCAAACCAAATAGTTTTCATTCCAAACTGTTTTGCACAAGCCAAATAAGATAAATCACTATCTATAATCAACCCTTTTTGTAACGTATATTTTTGTTGTATGTATACATAAAATTCTCTATCCTGTTTTTCATATCCACTGTCTGCACTAATATAAAAAGCATCAATACAACTACTTAAAGGACCTTGTAAAAAAGCCACACGTTGTGCATCAGTACAATGAGAAATCGCAACAATATGATAAGAAAGTGCTAACTTGGAAAACAGAGATGTATCTTTTAGAGCAATATGAGGATCTACAAGAAGCGTACGTTTTTGTACTAAAATTTAAATCCTCCTCCTTTCATTTTACCCATCATTTGTTTCATGGTCTGTTGCATTTTTTTTTCAGAGCCACCACCTTTAAACATCTTGACCATCTTTTTTGCCTGCTTATATTGTTTAATAAGTTCACGAACTTCAGTATCTGCACATCCACTACCTAACGCAATACGCTCCACTCGAGAACCAGATATAGTTTCAGGCTCTTCTAACTCATACTGTGTACATGAATCCATAATATAACGCCATGTTTTCATTTTAGATTCTTGTACCTTTAAAGCTTCTTTAGGAATTTGTGCTTGAGAAAAACCGGGAATAAGCTCCATCACTTTAGTTAATGGTCCCATTTTTTTTACCGATTCCATTTGCTCATACATATCAATTAACGTAAATTCTCCTTTCAACAATCGCTTAGATAAATCAAGTGCTTCAGTTTGCGTAAATGCCTCTTGTGTTTTTTCTAAAAGAGCTTCCAAGTCTCCCATACCTAAAAGACGTCCCACAAAATTTTTTGGCTTAAACTCTTCTAAAGCATCTACCTTTTCTCCCAAACCTATAAAACGTACAGGAGCACCTGTTACAGCACATGCAGCTAATGCACCACCACCTTTAGCTGTACCATCTAATTTCGTAATAATAATACCACTTACCTTACACGTTTGATGAAACACTTCAGCTTGACTTTGAGCAGATTGTCCCATATCTCCACTCATCACTAAAAATACTTCCTGAGCATCAATACCCTGACGTAACGTAGTTATTTCAGCAGTTAATTCTTCATTTAAAGCATCACGTCCTGCAGTATCTACTAGCACAATATCAAATGGTTGTAACTGTTTTTGAAATGATGCATAAATAGCCAATGGATCTTTTTGTTGAGGATCACCAAAAACAGGAACATCTATTTGTTTACCTAATTGTTGCAATTGTACAAAAGCAGCCGGACGCCATGTGTCAGTAGACAACATAGCAACACGAAATCCACGTTTAGCATAAAATTTAGCTAATTTTGCTGTCGTAGTAGTTTTACCATTACCAAATAAACCAACAAGCATTATTTTGAATGGC
>JBLKON010000039.1:0-9110 GCA_047602725.1 Candidatus Woesearchaeota archaeon | reverse complement strand
GTATAATTCAGTCAATACCTTCGCCTAGAGCTGAACCATTCAAAAGATGGCTTGCAAAGGTCGGAAAAGAGCGAATTGATGAAATTGAAAATCCTGAACTTGCTCAACAAAGAATGAAAGCTTTATACGAAGCAAAAGGATATCCTAAAAACTGGATTGATAAGAGACTTCGAGGAATCGCAATAAGGCAAAACCTAACTGAAGAATGGCAAAAAAGAGGAATTACTTCTCAAAAAGAGTTTGCAATATTAACTGCGGAAATTAGTAAAGCAACATTTGGATTAACACCAACTGAGTACAAGCAAAAGAAAAATTTGCCTGAAAAATCTAAAGTGAATTTAAGAGATCATATGGATGATTTAGAACTAATATTTTCCATGCTTGGAGAAAGAGTAACAACTGAAATTTCTCAAAAAGAAGAACCAGATACATTTGACAAAAGTAAAGAAGTTGCTAAAAGAGGAGGAAATGTTGCTGGAACTGCAAGAAAAGAAGCTGAAAAGGAATTAGGGAGAAGTGTTGTAAGTTCAAAAAATGCTAAAGACATAATAAATAAGGAAAAAAAGGAGTTACATAAAAACGCTTGATACAGATACAAAACGAAGAATTGATACAGCAAGAGATATTCTTGTAGGAAAGTTACCTGATTCTAAAACTCAAGTTGAACAAATCACAATTGCTTTAATCTATAAATTCATGGATGATATGGATAAACAATCTGAAGAATTGGGAGGAAAAGCTAAATTTTTTACTGGTGAATATGAAAAATATGCTTGGTCTAAAATTTTTAATTCAAGAATAATATTAGTTAGAAAAATTCGAAAAAACTACAAAAAACTCGCACTTTATTCTTTAACTTTATGATACTTCGGCTTTGATACAACGAACTCAACCCAAGCCTTTGGAGGGATTTGAACCCTCGACCTTTTGCTTACGAGGCAAACGTTCTACCACTGAACTACAAAGGCATAGATAAGCAAAAAATAGGCTTTCTTTTTAAATATTTACCAAAATTGTTTAATATAACCCTTATATTCTCTACCTATGCTCCTAACAATCACTCGCCATGGACAAACTCATCAAAACAAAGCTGGAATTTTACAAGGACATGTAGAAGGTACACTCAATGAAGAAGGCATTTTACAAGCAAAAAAACTAGCTCAACGACTACAACAACAATCTTTTTGTCATATTTATTGTTCAGATTTACAACGAGCTATGCACACTGCACAGTCTATTGCATTATACCACAAACAAACTCCCATTACACATACTCCTATGCTTAGAGAACGGTATTTGGGAGAATTTGAGGGAAAACATAAAACTGAAGTTGGTTGGGATGTGTTTCCTAATAACAATGAACCTCTTTTAGGAGAATCCATACCTGCGCTACGACAACGTATGCAAACGTTTTTACAAGACATATTACATACTCATCAACATGCTTTAGTAGTGTGTCACAGTGGAAGTGCAAAAATGCTTATTGAACTGCTTTTACAAAGACCTATCCAAAAACTTGATAATACAAGTGTGAGCCAATTTAACATTCATCCCAATAATCATATTGATATTATTCATCTTAATTGCATACAACACTTACAATAACTATATTAACAACATACGTACATCTATAATTATGGCAACTATTATTGGAGAAGGGCTTTCATATGCCGATGTATTACTTGTACCAAAACAAACACCATTACACTCTCGCAGTGAAGCGAATCTAACCACTCGTTTTACCAAACATATTACACTCAATATTCCTTTGGTGAGTGCAAATATGGCTACTGTTACTGAAAGCGCTATGGCTATTGCGTTAGCGCAACAAGGTGGTTTAGGTATTATTCATCAATTTGGAAGTATTGAAGAACAAGTTGAGCATATTAAACGTGTTAAGCGAAAGACTGCACACGTTGTAGAACATCCTCATACCATATGCCCTGAATCAACCCTACAAGAAGCACTAGAGTATATGCAGCTCCATGATATTACAAGCTTACTGGTTACTAAAGATGACACTCTTCTTGGTATTTTATGTAAAAAAGATTATGAATATGAAACAGATTTACAAAAAACAGTTGCTGATGTAATGACTACTCAACTCCATACAGCATCTTCTGTGTTGAGTATCGCACAAGCTAAAGAATTTTTTAAAACTTATCGTGTAGAAAAAATACCTATTGTTATACAAAAAAAACTTTGTGGTCTTATTACTGCTCGCGATTGTAGACAAGCTCAACAATATCCTTTAGCTATTAAAGACAACAAGGGACGCTTATTAGTAGGTGCTGCTCTTGGTGTCAAAGACGCACTTGAACGCGCTGAGCAAGTCATTAAAGCTGGCGCTGACGTTTTAGTCTTAGATATAGCCCATGCACACTCAACATTAGTTATTGATACGCTTAAACAGCTCAAAAAAGCAGTTTCTACTGATATTATGGTGGGTAACATTGCTACAGCATCTGCTGCAAAAGCATTGATAGAAGCTGGTGCTGATGGGCTTAAAATTGGTATTGGTCCTTCTCCGGTGTGTTCTACTCGTATTGTGAGTGGAGCTGGCATTCCTCAACTCACTGCCATTATGAATGTATATGAAGTTGCTAAACAATACGATATTCCTTTGTGTGCAGATGGTGGTATTAGTTTTTCTGGTGATATTGTTAAAGCACTTGCAGCTGGTGCAACAACGATTATGGGAGGAAGCTTATTTGCTGGTACCAATGAGGCTCCTGGTTTAATTGTTGAACAACAAGGGAAGCGATACAAACGATATATGGGAAGTGCTTCGTATGAAAACAATCATATGATGAAAGAAAAAACGCTTAAACAATCCATCAATAAACGTTTTGATGTGTATGTTGAAGGTATTTCTACGCTTATTGAACTTAAAGGTCCCGTAAAAGAAATTATTAACAAGTTGTGTAAAGGAGTACAAAGTGGTATTAGTTATGGTGGAGGTCATACTATTACTGAAATACAACAACAAGCGGAATTTATTAAAATAACACCTTCGGGTTGGCAAGAAAGTTTAACTCGATTATAATTTTTCTAGTATTTGACTTGCGGTATATTGTTTTTGGCATATGGGACATACTATCTTTTTTTTCCCATCTTTTTTTACATAGGTACCAATAACTTTACCTAAAAACGTTTTTTGTATAGTTGCTGAACATATATCGCATTTCATATTACTATAAAAGAAGAAGAAGTATAAAAAGCTTATTAAAACATCGTAACTACCATGCCACCTTGAGGAATATCAACGTCAGCTTGCTCAAACTCATCTTCTTGTTGTACAATATGATTAATGAGTTTTTTATAATCTTGAGCTCCATTACTACGTTTATCAAAGGTAAAAATAGACGCTTGATGTTTAGGTAATTCCTTTAATTTACTATTCACTCTAATGGGATCAGTAGAAGCTTCATAAAACTCATTTTGAATATGTGCTAATGATTCTCGACAATGCTTTAATCTTGCATCATACATGGTTGGAATAACTTTGGTGATACGCAAAGAATGTCCAAATACATCATTAATAGTGTGGATTGCTGACAATATTTTTTGTAACGCTTCCATACCCAAATAATCCGTAGAAACCGGAATAAAAGCTTCAGAGGCAAACAACATACCGTTTTGATTTAATAATCCTAGTGATGGTGCGCAATCTATAAGAATATAATCATATTGGGTTAATCCTGCTAAACGGCGAGCCATAATACCTTCTCTTCCAGGTTCACCAGACATAATAAGTTCTGCTTTAGTTAATGTTTCTCGACTTGAAATAAAATGGAGTTGTGGAGTAATTTCATGAATACATTCTTGTACATCAGCATTTTCAATTAAGATGCTGTAGATATCTTTTCTTTCTTGTGTTATGTTAAAGAATTTACTTAAATTTCCTTGCGGATCTAAATCAATAGCAAGTACTCGTTTTCCCATATCTGCAAGCCCATGGGCAATATTTGCTGTTGTTGTTGTCTTTCCAACTCCACCTTTTTGATTAATTATACATATCTTTCTCACTGACTATACACCACTTTTCAGTATAGGAAAATGGCTACTAATATATAAATATTTCTCTTGTTTAGATAAAATAAGGGTAAAATGTTATGGATTTTGGTGTTGTGGCAAAAAAGTGGTAGAATAAAAAATAAAAAAATTACAAAACTATCTACAAACTCTTTACCCATTCTTGTTTAGGCATCTTTCCACTTAATTTTTCAAGAAGTTTATCAAACCCACTACCATACTGTGCTGCTTTTTTAGGTCTAAACGCAAAATCTTGAGGTATTCCCATATGTTGAGCAACCTTACGTATAATGTATTTTTTGTGTTCCCCAACTATTTTCAAGTTTGCATCTATACCTAATGCATACTGACATAATTGCTTATCTAAAAATGGCAAACGCAACTCAGCACCTGCATGCATACAAATAACATCATCTCGATATAAATCGCGAGTGTGTAATGCATACAATCCAGCTATACACTCTTTATTTATATCTGCACTTTGGACATGACGTTGATATCCCGCAAACAACTCTTCACTTCCTAACCCACTCATCACTAATCTAGTGGTATTTTGCTGTAACGCGACATAAAAAGGCAGTGCTACACTTAATGCAACATAATGAGAGGTTCCTAACATCTGTTTGAGTTTTTTAAGTGCATCAATCACAAACGCATCATCTTTAGGATACTGTATCTGCAGAGGCATATCTAACCATTTAGCTGCTTGCATTGCTGCTTGTACATCATGACTTTGTGGTAAACCCGCACTGTATAAGATTACTTGTTTACCTAATAATTTTAACGTGTAGGCAACCAGTACACTATCAATACCACCAGAAAAAAGTACTCCTATGGGTTTATCATATGCACTGCGTTTTGCAACTGCTTGCTTAAATAATGACTCTATATGTAACACTATATCTTGTTGTGTTTGGCGTACTTCTTGTTCTTGCCAGGTGTGCCATGTCGTTACACTACATACGTGATTGGTATACGTAATATATGTGGTAGGATCTAATAAGTGCATGTCAGCAAAACAATGATGCTCTGAAGCAAACCAAAGTTCTTTGCCGTTGGTACCATACCATAATGGTTTTACCCCAAAACAATCGCGAGCTAAGTACCAGGATGTTCCATCGTAAAACGCAAAAGCAAAATCTCCATCAAACACATTGATTGCACGCATTCCTAATGTTTGAAGCAGAGCAAAAGCAACTTGTGCATCATTTTGAGCATCAATACTATAATGCTGAGCCAATATTTTCCAATTATAGAGTTCAATATTACCAACAAATATGTATTGATTATGTACCAATGGTTGCTTTACATGCCCCACCATAGCATGCAATACATGCCCAATAGCATAAGGAATTGGTTCCTTACCCTCGATGAGCTCTTGCATATCATGCCCTCGATGAGTTAGACTTTGCAATGCTTGCTCCATTGCTTGCTGTTGCTTTCCTATATATCCAATAATGCCACACATAACACGAAGAAAATAACTTGAGTTTATATGAATTTATGAGATATGTGGTGCTTTTTATTGTTTTATATATAAAAAATAATAAAGTATTTAAAAGGAATTCCCTAAAAAAGAGATATTGTGTAAAAACCTAACGTGAATACTATGAAAAAAACAACGAAAAAAGCATCACCCAAAACATCTACAAAGAAAACAGTAAAAAAAAAGGTATCCAAACCTCTTTCAAAAAAAGTAGCTAAAAAGACTGGTAAAAAAACTGCCACAAAAGTTACTAAAAAAAAGGTATCTACAAAAAAGAATGTTAAAAGAGTAGTTAAAACACCTTCAAAAAGAGCAGTACAACCTAAAAAAACAATCAAAAAGACTACTAAAAAAGCTTCCTCAAAAAATAATACTGCAAAAAAAATAGCTAAACCATCGAAAAAAAAAGCAACGAAAAAAGTTGTAGCTAAAAAAAAAGTCAAACCAGCTCTTAAGAAAATAGTAAAAAAGAACACTAAAAAAGCTCCCAAAAAAAAGAGCGTTACTAAAAAAGCAAGTAAACCATCTAGTAAAAAAATAGCTAAAAAAACGGTACAACCTAAAAAAACTATTAAAAAACCTACTAAAAAGGTAATTACAAAAAGTGTAGGTAAAAAAACAACGAAAAAGAATACTACTCTAAAAAAGAATACTAAGAAGGTTTCACGAAGTACGACTAAAAAACAAGTAAAAAAGACGGGTGAAAAGAAAAAAGTTGCAAAAAAAACGGCTGTAAAAAAGGATATACCTCCTAAATCAGCTGAACAAGCCGTTTCTGTTTTAGAACAAACTGTGCAACACACCAAACCTGTTCCTGCAATGCCTGCTCCTTGGTCTAAGGTAACTGAATATAAACGAGTTAAAAAAGAAAATTACTATTTTTAGCACAACAGTTATATAGGACGTTTCATTTTTTGTTTGTATGAATAAAAGAGAGCTCATTTTACAACTTGTCCAACAAAAAGGACCACTACTACCTTCAGATATTACTAAAGAAACTCAAGAAAACACCATTATGCTTGGTGCCTATTTATCTGATTTAGTTAACAATAAACAAATTTTTGTAACACAGGCAAAAATTGGTGGATCTCCTCTTTATTTTACGCAAGCTCAACGTACTAAATTATTTCGTCTGAGAGCGCATCTCAACGATAAGGATAAAGAACTTTATGACGAATTAGAGAAAAAAAAAGTACTTGTAGACAAAGATCTTACTCCTTTACAACAAGCGGGTGTGCGAAAACTTAAAGATTTTGCAATTCAGCTCACTATCACGTACAACAAAGAACAATTTGTAGTTTGGAAATGGCACCTTACCTCTAATCAACAAGCTGTTGAATTATTAAAAGAAGTATTTATGCCTAATGCTATACAACAAACTACTATTAATGTTGAACCACCTCAAAATGCAAATGTACCCGTAAACTCAGAAACACTAAATACCTTAAAACCTACACAATCAGAAGCACAACAAGATACAAATACTCCAAACAAAGAAGCTTTGCAAGAAACAATTCCAGAAACCATACAAAATGATAAACAAGAATCCCCTAAAGAATCACCACCTGAAAAAACATCTGTTTTACAAAATACTCCAAAGCCTAGTGAATCATCAAAAGTTACTATTCAACAACGTATTTTGCAACCTGAGCAAGAAAGCCAACAAAGTATTCCTTTGAAAGAAACCAACATACAAGACATTGCAGATTTTTTATCTCAAAAAGGAATTAACTTAACTGATATTCAACTCATAACCAAAGCAAAAGAATATGAGTGTATTGCAACTATTAAAACTCAAATTGGAAATTTACCTTATTACTGTCGTATTAAACGCAAAGCAAAATGTAATGAAGCAGATATTGCAGTTGCCTATGTATCTGGTATTCAAAAACACTTACCTATTCTTTTTGTAACTACAGGAACTGTTACTAAAAAAATCATTGATACTATCTATCAAAAATATCCCGGTTTACTAGTGGTGGAACTTGCATGGGCGTAGCATTTACTGATTATAAACTGGGACAAAATATAACATTAGATTATTTGAATGGTAAAATTGTTGCCATTGACACTTTTAATTTTTTATATCAATTTTTAGCAAGTATTCGAAGCTATGATGGCACTCCTCTGCAAAATAGTAAAGGAGAAATAACCTCTCATCTTGTTGGATTATTATCTCGCACTGCTAAAATGATGGAAGCTGGTATCAAACCAGTTTTTGTTTTTGATGGTGAATCTCATCCATTCAAACAACAAGAACGAAAAAGAAGAAAAGAACTCAAAGATAGTGCTTTGATTGCTTATGAAAAAGCAAAAGAAATTGAAGACTATGAAGCTATGAAAAAATTTGCTTCACGAAGTATGTCTCTTAGCACAAAAATGATTGAAGATGCAAAAACACTTGTCACTCTTTTAGGTTTACCTGTTATTCAAGCACCCTGCGAAGGAGAAGCACAGGCTTCTTACATGTGTAAAAAAGGAGATGTGTATGCAGTTGCCTCTCAAGATTATGATTGTCTTATTTTTGGTGCACCACGTATTGTGCGAAATTTGGCACAAAAAAAGAAAATAAAAAACACGTTTTCACAACAAAATATGCTTCCACAGCTTATTACTTTGTCTGATACACTTAATACCTTACAACTTGATGCACAACAATTACTTATTCTTTCTATTCTTATTGGAACTGATTTTAATTATGGTGGGGTAAAAGGAATTGGACCACAAAAGGCATTAAAATTATTACATACGCATAAAAAAGATTTTGAAACGCTTTTTGCTCAAGTGCCTTGGGATTGTCCTTATACCTGGCAACAACTGGTTGAAGCATTTACCCATATGCCAGTAACTGATGAGTATCATTTAGAATTTAAAGCTATTGATACTAAAGCACTTACATCATTTTTACAACAACAAGATTTTGAACATATTGACAAAACAATTGAACAATTAACTAAAAAAAAAAAAAATCAAACAAGTATAATAAGATTTAAATAAACATTTATTTCAAAATAAAAAAACAAAAAAATATAAAATATAATAAATAAATAAATTAAAACAAAATAAATAAAATACTTTCAGCAATTAAATTAAAAGCAATCATAACAGCTAATCCCACTCCTAAGTATAGTCCTACGCCACGTAACATGTTTTTAGAAAGTAAATAACGTTCTTGCACGGGATCAACTCCATTTTCAATAGTGTTTACAAGAAGTGTTAAAATAAAAATAATTTGTACTACATATAAACCAATAATAATTTGAAAATAATAAGTTGGAATACCCACACCAAATGCTGAAAGCATACCTGATGCACCCACTACCAATCCACCCGTATCTCCACCTTCTGTTGCAGTAGATAAAATTCCTGATAATTTAAGCAAAATAGAACTAATCATAGAAGTAATTCCTACAACAATTCCAGCAATGATAGGAGTTAAATAATTAATTTGACTTTTCATTGAAGAAATAACTTCTCCCATCAAATCATTTAAACGCTCATTAACCCTGTGCATTTCATCTAAATATCTAGAAATATTCATTAACGCTTGAGATGCAACTTTAGGCCCTTTTTTTGCACTTTGTGTTAA
>JBLKON010000038.1:0-9145 GCA_047602725.1 Candidatus Woesearchaeota archaeon | reverse complement strand
TTAATCTCCACCTGGAGATTAAATGGACAAAGTCCATTTTATTCTCTAAGAGTAATTATTTAACTATCCACATACTAAAATACATCAAATCGTTTCAAAAATCGTTTTAAGTCTTTATACTCCATTATGTAAAGCATCTAATTGCTCTAAGAAAAATTGCGAAGGAATTATCTCATACATGTTTCAACTTATCAAACAATTCTTTTTCACTCCCATACAAATTCTTCTGCTCACTCACAGCTAACAAAGCATTAACCAAATGCATTTCTTGCTTAGATGGCTGCTCAAACAACTTTTCTCTTATAGTTTCCTTAATAAAATCTTGTACAGAACTAAAACCATGCTCCTCACAATACAATGTAACTAACTCATGCATCTTATCAGACAACCTTACATTTATTTGACCTGCCATGATACCAAATAATACCAATTGATATATAAATCTATCTAAAATTGAATCCTTGAAAAACAAAAAATTTAAATAGTATACTACTAAGTATACTACTACAAAGTATACTAAAATGAAAAACTCCTTCAAAAACAGAATAAAAGAACTACAACTTTTAGACGATTTATATAAACAAAAGAAATCTAAACTCATTATTCTGTATGGTAGAAGAAGAGTTGGAAAAACACAACTTTTACAAGAATTTCTAAAAAAACATCAAGGCCTATACATTTTAGCTAGGCAAGAATCACAAACTGATCAATTAAAAAAAATAAGTTCTCAAATTGCAGAACACTATCAAGATGAACTATTAAAACATAACCCCTTTTCAAATTGGGATGCATTGTTTATCTATTTAGCACAAAAACCCCGAATACCTATCGTTTTTGATGAATTCCCCTATATCGTACAATCAACTAAAAGCATTACTGGCTTACTCCAAGATTATTGGGACAATTATTTTTCTAAAAAGGATGCATTCATCATACTTTGTGGATCCTCTATAACCATGATGGAAAAACTTTTACATAAATCCAGTCCCATTTATGGACGAAGAACTGAACAAATCCTATTAGAACCCTTAACATTCAAGGATGCCTGTTTATTTTTTCCCCAAAAATTAGATTTCAAACAAAAAGTTATCTATTATGCAATAGTAGGCGGTATGCCAGCATATCTTTTAGAATTAGATTATAACAAACAAATAAAAGAAAATATTATAGAAAATATAGCCCAAAAAAACAAATTCCTTTATCAAGACGTACTCTTTACCTTAAGAGAAGAATTACAAGAACCTCGAAATTATTTTTCAATTTTGTATTCCATTGCAAAAGGAAACACAAAACAAGCCCATATTGTTAATGACACTGGTTTAGAGAAATCATTTATTAATAAATATTTGAGTGTCTTAATCAACTTACAACTCATTGAAAGAAAAGTTCCTATTACAGAAAAAAATTATGCCAAATCAAGAAACGGCATTTACATATTGAGAGATAATTTCTTTAAATTCTGGTTTAAATTTATTTTTGAAAACCTCGAATATATTGAACAAGAAAAACAGGAAAAACTATTCAATGAAAAGATATTACCCAACTTACATAGTTTTACTGGTATTATATTTGAACAGATTGTATTATCCGAATTAATGAGAAATAAAAAATACGAAAATTATCTTTTTGGAAAATGGTGGGACAAACACGAAGAAGTAGATGTCGTTGGTATAGATCATACCAATAAACAAATACTTATTGGAGAAGTAAAATTCAAAACATTAACTCCAAACGACATACATTCCATAAAAAACAACTTGCTTAAAAAAGTAAAAAAAATAAATACCTTTAATTATAAATTAGAATTAGTAATAATAAATCTTAATAATCAACATACCAATATACAAATACTATCTATCTAAAACTGAATCCCTGAAAATAACACACCCAAAATTGCTGAAAACACAAAATACACCACCAACGATCCCACAAAAAAGATAGGAATATACTTCAATCCAGCCCTAATAGTACCACGCTCAATAATAGACACAATAAGCGAAGAAAACAAAGCTACCAAACCAATAGCAGCCATCGAAAAATTCCTAAATAAACTTGTGTCAATACCTTCTTCTGGAATTTTAATAGGCAATACCGTACTGACTGCACCTTGTGCAGCAATTTTTGTTGCAAACTCTGAAATAAAAGATAATAAATGAAAAGACAATGCAAACAAAGCAGGTGCAATAACAATAACAATAGCACCAATAAAAATCATATACGTAACTACAGAAGCACTCATCTCCATTTTTAATTTATGATTACGTTTTAGATTCAATACCACCTGATCAATAATATGAGCAATTCTACCACCAGTTTCTAATTCTCCAGCAATCAAATTAAACCCTCGGCGAATCATAGGAGAATTATATTTTTTCCCAAATTCTTCTAATGCATCCTTTAAATCATAACCCGTAACTACCTTTTTAGAAATCAACGTCATTTCCACAGACAATGCCCCAAAACGTGGCTTAATAGCACTAAATAAAGCAGCATCCATACCCATACCACCTTTAAGATGCGAAGAGACTAACGCTAAATAATCAGGCAAATGTGTTTCCATATCTTGGACTCGCTTAAAAATACGAATATCCAAATACACATAAATAAAAACTATAACTAAAGCGACTAATCCCAACTGAACTCCTGCCCATCCTAAAGCAGCCCCCATAAAAAGCACAATCGGATTTTTTTCTCGTAAATAAGGCCACAAAAATCGCAAAAAAATAAAAAGCGTAGCAATCAACGTAAGATAAAATAATACACCAAAAAATTTGTAAGGAGCCCTATATACACCAGCTTTTTCTAAATACACTCGTAAATGTGGCTGAACTGATTTAGGTACAAACGCCTTTCCAAAATCCCCTAAAAAATCAAATGCCACTACAAATTCACCGCCGGTCTAATGGATCTAAACACACTAATAAAAAACAATTGAATCATGACTAACACAATACCAATAATCACATACACGGGTGTATCTAAAGGAAAAGCCATTAACGAAGACACCACCACAAAAATAGTCATCCCCAATGAAGGCATAACAATAGCAAGCAACATATAAAAGAGTGATATCGAAGACAATTTTTTACCATAACGCTGAATTTCAATTTCTTGTTCGTCTTCAATTTCATCAATTGTAGCCTGCAAACTCACCGTAATATCAGTACCTGTTTTTAGCGCACTGCTAATTTGAAATAAAATTTTTTTAAACCACACAGAAGGAGAATACTCCATAGCTTCTTCCAACGCCTCTTCAATAGGAGTCCCAAACGTAACATTATCTACAATTTCCTTAAAATATTTTCCTGCAATACCATAACTTTCAGAAGCCTCAATAAGCGCATTAAACAATGGCTTTCCACTTTTTAACTTAATAAGCAAATAACGCCCTGCAAACAATACTTCTTTATTCATTTCTAACCCACGCGTTTTAATACGAGCTTTAGGAACACTCAAATTCATTTGAAAAATAAGATAAAACACACCTGGAAAAACAAGTAACACTAACAATAATGGTAATTCTAATTGTACAAAAAAAATAATACTCACAATAGTTACAATAACTGCAAAAACAGTTGCTTGCTGTAAAGCCTTAGCAACAAAAATACCAGCTGGAATATTCATACGTGCTTCAATAAGTTCACGTTTTAACATATGAACTTTGTCACCATACAACATACGCACAATATCCATATTAACTTAATTTTAAAATTCCTCGATAATATTTTGCTACCACAACACCAATTTCATCCACATTTCTAATATTCTTTTTTACCAACCATTGCAATACTCTTACCTTATCTTGTAAATCTTTATCCACTTCACTTTTTTGTAAACCAGCAAATAAATTCAACACATTATAAAACACCTTAGAAGGATTAACCCGTTTCATTCCATCTGTCTTGGTATCATATTGTAATAAAATATTAGGATCACCATTGGGCAAAATTTCTGCAACTTGTAACGTACGTCTAGATCCAGTACGTCTATTTCTATTTTGCACCAACATTAACGTTAAAGCAGTTAATGTTTGACGAGGAATACTAATAGGAGAATTAGTTAAACGCACCACTGCTTCTTGAGCATCATTTGCGTGAAACGTAGCATATACAGAATGGCCAGTATGTGCAGCTTCTAACATAACTTCTGCTTCTTCCTTACGCCTAATTTCTCCCACCACAATTCTATCTGGACGTTGACGTAACGAATTTACTAACAAATCAAGCATACTTACCATCCCTTTTCCTTCAGGATTTCCCAAACGAGTTTCCATAGCCAACCAATGCAAATTTTTAGGTAACATTAACTCACGCGTATCTTCAATAGAAATAATACGCTGATTAGGCGGAAAAAAGTTTGACAACACATTCAACATAGACGTCTTACCTGAACCGGTTCCACCAACAACTAATGTTGGAATTTCATATTGAATAGCCAACCACACTAATGCAGCTGCTTCATAACTAATCGTTTTATTACGCAAAAAGTCAGTAATTGTCCAGGGATCTTTAGCAAACTTACGAATAGTAATCGTATTACCAAAACTAGATATAGGAGCTAACGTTGCATTAATACGATCTCCTGTACGTAAATGAGCATCCAACAAAGGATTAAGTGCAGTAATTTCTTTATTTACACCACGTGCAATCATTGTTGCATAATGCCTAATTTTCTTTTCTGAATCAATAAAAATATTAGTTTTACACCAACCATACTTTTTATGATACACCCAAATAGGTTCATGAGCATTATTTACTACAATTTCTTCTAAATGTTCATCGCGTAATACAATTTCTAAATCTCCCAATCCCAAATCCTGGGACACTAAATAGTTCATCAACATATTTTGACGAGCAATATCTAAATCAGGAAAATATTTTTTTAATAAAACCTTAATTTCTTTTCTAAACTGCTCACGCAATTTATCTACTTGAGCACTATCTGCAATAGTAATACTACCCAAATTAATTTTAGAGACAAACTCTTCTCTAATCTTTTCTAAAATAATTTTAGTAGTTTCAGAAATATTAGTAATATTTGTTTTATACTGATGCACCGCATCCTCATCATCTAAAAATATTTCAATATTAATAATGACATCGTCCATACTTACAACATATTGTTCTACAAGTTTACTCATTGTTCTGTACCTTTTGCAACAATCGTTGCGCTTCTACGTTATGGGAATCTAAATCTAAAGCTTTATGCAAATGTTGTTGAGCAACACTAAAATTACCCAAACTTATCTCATATTGAGCTCTTAATACCTTTGCACGAGCCAATGATTGTCGTACTCTAACTATTTCTGGAGTTAATTGACTATTAAAAGGTTTTGTTACCTTTTGTAAATGAACATTCTGTTGTACTGTATTTTTATCAGGTGCACTATTGGTTGCTTGAACAGAAGCATGCTGCTGAGGTACCTGGCGTGGTAAACTGTGTTGCACCTGTGAAGCATGAACATGTTGTGCAATACCTGCTGATTTTTGTATCGTTAATTTGTTTTGCAACAACGCAATTTCATCACTAATATTGATTTCTTTTAACAATAACATCATTTTATGATACACTTTTGACTTATCTTCTAAAAATCCCTTAGGCATGGATTCATACAACGCAACTGCTTCTTCATACGCTACACGAGCATGCGTATAATCTGCTTGCTGTAAATAATGATACCCCTTATCTACAATAACTTGAATTTTAAAACAAAGCTGATAAATTAAATGCTTTTCGTATTTCAAACGAAACGTAATAAGAGAAAAATAAAACTTAATGACCTGTTGTTCAAGCATCAATTTTGTTTCATCTAATTCAGGAGCCATACTGTGTAACAATTCTTGTAATTTAGTATATACCTGCATAGCATGCTCATGCTTATTTTGTTTTAACAACAATCCACCATCTTGCAACAAAATATGAACCCGCTCTTTTACTTGAGTAGCTATCTTTTGATGATCCACAATTTTTTGTTGAAACTCAGTATTCAATTGCTCAAATTTATCCAAAATATCATTGTGATGCTTCATATGTTTAGTTGCACTCATAGAAACCTTATGAAAAGAATCATACAATATACTTGCTTGCTCAAAATTTCCATCTTGAATACTTTTTTGAAATTTACCTAAAAAATCATGTATTTCATGCAACGAATGTTCTTTAACAATTTCATTAGCGTCCTGCACAATATCAACAGGTGTTGCTTTTTTATTTTTATCTTCAACGCCCTGTGTATCTTGAACAGTATCTAAAAAATCATCAATATTCATATATTCTGCACCAATTGTTCCTTATATATTCCCCATAACTGTTGTAATCTATCATTACTAATATTACGCTCTCGCGCCTTTTTAACAAACTCCTCATGAATCGTATCCATATTTTCTTGCACATACTGCTTCCATAACACTGCAGTTTTATCAGCAGACAAATTTCGTTTTTTAGCTTTTTCAAAAAATTCATCCTTTAATTGTAATGTATCCTTGTTTTGCAACAATAATTTATTAGGACTATGTTCATTCATATATACATAAGGGGTAATAAACTTATATTCAATCCCCAATACACCTTCTTCAATCAAAAAATCAATCCAACTTTGCACTACTTTTTCATGCATCTTTAAATGCTTTGCTGCTTCAGCAACAGATAACTTTTTTTTTTCTTTTACAAGGCGCAATAAGTCGTCCACACCCGTTTCAACATACTGCACACTAGCCATACGTACATATCATAGAGCTTGATATAAAAACATTAGTAACTATTTAAAAATAGAAACATAAAAAATAATAGAAAAAATAAAGTATCTAAACCAATACTCAATATACATATATAATTTATGAGCAATCTACTGAAGTCAAATTAGATAAACTAATACCATAAGCAATAGCAATAGAACGCGGTAAACGAACTAAAGTGCCTTCATATACAGCTTCATATATAACTTCATATAAATCAATAAGTTCATCACAATCTTTTCCCCACATAACATCGACATATGCCTTTTCATGTACTCCCAACACTCCACCATCAATAAGCACAGTATCATTAGCCAAAAAAGACATAATGCCATGCTCTGAGGGAGTTCTATCCCCTACAAAACGCTGTAAAAAAGAAGGAGCAGATGCATTACGTACATACCTTTGTTGCCCCAATAATTCATTAAAAAAATATTGAGTATTCATAGCTTCAGGTAAATCAACACTAGATATATTACGAGCTATATGCATATCATACAATAAAGGATCTGGTAAGTCTTCAATGGAAACTCGCGCTATAACTGGAACATGTAAACGTTGCCAAGTCCCATCAAAGGTACTAATTTGATAACCAATTTCTTGAGTTATCTCTACAGTAAAAGCATCAACATGATACACTTGAAATGTTCCTAAGTGAAATAGAAATGTCATATCCCAATTATAATATTCTTGATACAATGCCGTATACTGCTGCATTTGATACCATACGCTTTTATTAACCATGGTATCTACACCATCAAGAGTTCCATAAAGCACCAATTCCTCTAATTTATAGTTAAATTCTTGTTGAGAATATACATTTTCCGATAGAATTCGCAAAGCATGCCTAGTTGCATATCTAAACATATCATCCATTGTTGCAATTTGCAATTGGTGAGAAAACTGCTGAACAGTACTTACGCGCTGTTTTTCAAACGTAAACTCAGTATCTTCAGAAGATAATACATTTAATTCTAATACTAAATACATAACAACAATAAGTAACATGGCTAGTATTGTAAAAAAAAAACCTTTTTTATTCATCTTACCACACCTGTAAAACCATTACATAAGGTCCCCATAATTCTTCATCATCAATAACTCCTCGTACAATATGATACACAGGATATACTGCTAATACTTCATCAGTAAGACTTGAAGTATTAAAAATAACTGTTTCATTAATAAGCAAAGCATACTGCAAAGGTTGAGGAATAACACCTTGTGTAATATTCTTAGATAAATTGTAAAGTACATCTAATTCATCTTCATAATATAATCTTCCCATATTTTGAACTAAAGTGTCTTCCATAATAAAATATTGTTGATTTTCAAATACAAAATCATTAGATAAGGTTTGTTGAGCCGTTGTTAAGCGTAAATATTGCATATAGGTTTGACCTATACTTTGTTGTTGAGCATAATTTACACTGCTAAAATACATACCAAATACAAGTAAAATACCTATAATAAGAACCGTTATAGCTAATACGACATCTAGCAAAAAGAAAATACCTTTTTTATGCATAAGTAAAATAAGGAAAACTGTGTTTAAAAAATTACCCAAAATTATGGAAACGGTGTTGCTTGTGGACGGTCTCTATCAAGCAAAGACATTCCTTTTACCCAAGTGACCAAGTGACCAGGGAAGTTAGGATCTTGTTGTGTATAATGAAAAAGCAAACCATCTAATACACACGTAATATACGTCTCTTGTAAGCCACACTCCATTTGCCCTAATGGAGTATCATACACACAACCCTCTTCTTCCAAACATTGAGCCAGGCGAGTATCTATATATATCATATGACTATGTGGAGCAAAACCATTTGCAGCATAATGTACTCGCTGAATCCTATCTGCAACAACATTGTAATAATTTGCAGCAAAATCATCAAAAGGCAATGGACTATTAACGTCTGGAGTTGTGATACTCACACCATCTATTGTATAAGTAGCTGGCATAATCATCGATTCTGGTGTCCAAGCATCAGCCACACTTTTATCAAATGCAGCTAATCGAACGGTAACAACATCCAAACGATTCTCTACAACATCTATTCTGAAATTTTGCGTTGCAACAAATTCGCCATCTGTAACTTGAACAGTAACTTGTGATACACCAACTTGCTGTGCCTGTGTCATACAATATATATATATATCATCTGTTATAGTACACCACACTACACCTATGTTGGTTTGCCCAGTTATACTAAAAGTCAAAGCATCACCATCGGGATCACTTGCGTATTGAGTTAAATCAATTAATTCTGTATTAATTCCACTATTTTTTTCTAACACTTGATTAGGTAATGCAGTAAACACTGGTGGTTGGTTCACATGCACAACGTCAACTCTAAACATCTGGCTAACAACAAATTCACCATCGGTTGCACGAACAGTAACTTGTG
>JBLKON010000037.1:0-9146 GCA_047602725.1 Candidatus Woesearchaeota archaeon | reverse complement strand
ATGCACGAAATGGTCATTCGTATTTTTATTCAAGAATATAATGAAGCCATACAATCAGTCAAATGATAACACTACCATTTGTTAGTAAAGCTAACACATGTAAGATACAAAAAAAATTAAAGTTGTTCTGCAATTTTTTTTAACACATCATCCACACCAATAAACACATTGTGATTTTCGGTTTTTGCTGTAGTAACTTTACCGCTTTTGTGTAAATGAGCAGTCAGTTCATGTACCGAATTATGTACCAGTTTGTGATGAATATCAAACTGTTCATACGTGTCTATTTTTCGATGGTTTAAGAAATCCCCAATCATTTTTTTGATGACAAATTGGTCGTTTCTAGGTAAGTCTTTAAGTCCAGATAGTTTTATTTCTTGCATATTGCCACCTCAATATATACATAGTGTTGTAAGTATTTAAGTATTGTGTAAGTGTATTACAACCAAGCATCCAGCATATGTTGGCATACTTGTCGTGCACTATCTTGAGATACAGGATATCCAGCAAATTTAATGCGTAAATGATAACAATTCCCATGGTCAACCCATACAATGTTTTTGTGTTGTAAGCTAGCTTTATCTAAGCGCATATATAAAATACCTTCGTTATCAATACGCTCAAGCATCTGTTGGTAATCTACATGGGGTAAGAGGTGTTGTAATAATAATTTATGATGTCGTTGATGATGTAATTTAATACTATATGTACTAAATTCTTCTTTCGCATTAAGATGTTGCACAGAAATTTTTTCTTTTTTCCAGTCACAATCAAGATAGTGTTGTAATATAAAAAGTACATCTTCATGTTGTTGTGCAATAACGCTAATAGTTATAGTGTGTATATATTTCATGATGCTGTAAAAAACAACACTTTTATTAACATTTGCTTTTTAGTAAGACTATGAAACATGATATTAAAATTACAGGTTTACTTATTTTGCTATTTTTTGTTGCTCAACTTATCGGTTTATTGGTATTAAGTCATTATATTGATATTGAACAAAGCGCTCAAACACAACAGCCCGTGTTGCGAACTGATGTGTATGTAGTAGAACCCCCTCAGGTCAATGATCGTTCATATTCTTTTCTTTTTATTTTGAGTGCTGTTTTAATAGGTACGCTTCTTATGTTTGTATTGATTCGTTTTAAGCAAGTAACATTGTGGAAAACATGGTTTTTTGTAAGTGTGGTTATTACTCTTTTTATTGCATTGTATCCTTTGTTTTTGTATATCTATATTTCTTGGTGGCTACCTCTTGTGGTGAGTTTTGTTTTGGCTTATTATAAGTCTAAACAAGTGTGGGTGCATAATATTACTGAATTATTTATTTATGCAGGTATTGCAGCGCTATTTGTTCCTTTATTGAACATGATTTCAGCAATATTATTACTTATTGGTATTTCTTTGTATGATGCTTATGCAGTATGGAAATCAAAACATATGATTCAATTAGCAACTTTTCAAAGTCAGTCTGGTGTGTTTGCTGGTTTATGTATTCCTAAAAAAGGAGGTATGCCAAAGCTTGGAATTAATAATAATTCATCTCAAAAAGGAAAGCCAACTCATGCAATTTTAGGAGGAGGAGATATTGCTTTTTCTTTGTTGTTTGCTGGAACTGTGTTTATGATAACTAACTCTGTTTTAGGAGCAATAGTAGTTGTTAGTTGTAGTACGCTTGCTTTGGCTGGTTTGTTTTTGTTTTCTAAACCTCATACATTTTATCCTGCAATGCCTTTTATAAGTGCAGGATGCTTGTTAGGGTATGGTATAGTGTTATTGATGTAACATGTGTGCAAAATATTTTTAAATAGAAAGGTTAGCATAAGGCGTATATGAATCACGCTCAAACATCTACTGAATATTTAGTCATTACTGCTGTTGTTATTATTGTTGCAGTTATTGTGGTTGGTGTTTTAGGTGGTATTCCAGGAATAGGTGGAGGAATTGATGAACGCGTATCAAGTGCTCAATTGCAAACCATGCCGTTGGGTATAATTCAGTATGATATTGGTGAAAGTGAATCTATTTTTGTGTTACGTAATAATCAACAACAAAATATTATGGTAAATGAAATTGTGTATGGTGCGCAGACTTGTGCAGTGGGGCGAACAGTTACTCCTGGACATGAAATTCGTGTGAATTGTGATAACATTAATAGTAGTTTGGAACAAACTGCATTTTTTGTTGAATATCAAATTCAGCAAGCAGTGTATTATGTAAGTAGTTTAGGTGGTACAAATGCGCCAGAGGTTGTTTTGGAGTGGGTATCTTATGAAACAGATTGGTTTACGTTTAGTAGTTGGCAGGCTGTTGAAGATGCATTTGAGTCGGATTATACTGAATGGCAAAGTCCAGGAAATGCAGTTGTAGACAATACAAATATTGCAGATACTTATACTAGTTGGGATGGATATGATGTAAACGTGTATTTAGGCCTTGAGGATAATTTAGAAACAACGTTTTCTGAATATAAAACAATAGCATTTACACTAGAGACAGCACAAGTGTTTACTGTAGGAACTAATAGTGATTTGTGGGGCAATAGTTGGAGTGGAGCAACAATTAATGAATTTTCAGTAATTATTGAGCATTCAACGATGTGGCAACAGTATTATAATGGAAATTTTTCAATACCGTCATCTGTAAGAATAGATGGTATAGAAGTAAGAATAAGAGGTAGGCAAATAAATTCTGAAGGACCAATTTTGATGCCTGGTGTAGAATTCATTGAAGCAAAAATTTATTATAGTCTTCTAGAGTAACCACTGGACACCATCGTTCACTACCTTTAAAAAACAATGTTCATTCTAGTATTTCATGTACACCCATATAACAATCAAAGGAGCTAGAGAACACAATCTCAAAAATATCAATATACAACTTCCTAAACATAAACTTATTTGTATTACAGGACTTTCAGGTTCCGGAAAATCAACACTAGCCTTTGACACCATTTATGCAGAAGGCCAACGCAGATATGTAGAATCACTTTCAGCATATGCTCGTCAATTTTTAGGCATGATGCAAAAACCAGATGTAGATGTTATTGATGGCTTATCTCCAGCCATTGCTATTGAACAAAAAACAACATCTAAAAACCCGCGTTCTACAGTTGGTACCGTAACAGAAATTTATGATTATTTGCGTTTATTGTTTGCACGTATTGGGCAACCCCATTGTCCTATTTGTTTTCATCCTATTCAAGCACAAAGTGCACAGCAAATAGTAGAGCGTATCATGCATACGTATATGGATAAAAAAACAATTATTTATGCACCTATTATTCGTCAAAAAAAAGGGACGTATGAACATATCTTCAAAGAGTTTCATCAAAAAGGGTTTGTGCGTGTTCAAGTAGATAATACCTTATATGATATAGATAGTGTGCCTGTATTAGATAGATATGTAAAACATGATATTAACTTGGTTGTTGATAGAATTCGTATAACTCAAGACGCGCAAACAAGATTATTGGAAGCTATTGAAAAATCATTGCACATAGCTGATGGCCTAGTGTATGTTGAACAAGAAGGAAAAAAAGTGTTATTTTCTTCCAAAAACACCTGTCCAGATCACGACATTGCCTTTGAAGACTTGCAACCACGTATGTTTTCGTTTAATTCTCCGTTTGGTGCATGTCCTGATTGTCATGGATTAGGATATAAGCATACGTTTGATGCAAACTTAGTAATTGACGAACAAAAATCTATTTTTGAAGGTGCAATAAAAGTATGGAATAAACGATTTGAAGGATGGCGTATTCGAGATATTGCAACATTTGCAAAATCACAAGGTATTTCTTACATGAATCCATGGAGCACGTTACGTAAAGAACAACAACATGTATTACTGTATGGCGCACAAGGGTATGAAGGTATTATTCCAACCCTAGATAGATTATACAAACAAACAGATTCAGAAAAACGACGAGATACGTATGAACAGTTTATGACATTGTTTAGGTGTGAAACATGTCAGGGAAAAAGACTAAAACCAGAAAGTTTAGCAGTTACTATCAATGACAAACACATTATTGATGTTACTGATATGTCTATTGAAAAATGTTTAGATTTTTTTAAGAATTTGAGCTTAACAGAGCAACAGCAACAAATATCAGCTTTAATTTTAAAAGAAATAAAAGAACGACTTTCATTTTTAGTCAATGTTGGGTTGGGATATTTAACGCTTTCTCGTAGTGCTGGTACCTTATCTGGTGGAGAAGCGCAACGTATACGATTAGCTACGCAAATTGGTGCTAATTTAACAGGTGTTATTTATGTGTTAGACGAACCATCTATTGGGTTGCATCAACGAGATAATGAAAAATTAATTGCAACACTCAAACGTCTTCGCGATATAGGAAATACACTCATTGTAGTAGAACATGACGAAGATACTATGCGTGCAGCAGATTTTATTGTAGACATTGGTCCGGGTGCAGGCATTCATGGGGGAAACATTGTTGGTACAGGAACGTATGAGCAAATTATTGAAAACAAAGATTCTATTACTGTACAGTATTTGACAGGTAAAAAACACATAGCTATTCCTAAAAAAAGAAGAACGTATCAACAGGTACTACGTATACAACAAGCTCAACAGCATAATTTGCAAAACATTTCAGTAGATATTCCCTTAGGTGTATTTACCTGTATTACAGGAGTATCTGGTTCAGGAAAATCTACATTGATTAATGGAACATTGGTTCCTGCATTACATAATCATTTTTATAAAAGTAAAATGAGCGTAGGTGCACACAAAAACATAGAAGGTGTGGAGCATATTGATAAAATCATTGTTATTGATCAAAGCCCTATAGGAAGAACGCCTAGGTCAAATCCTGCAACGTACACCAAATTGTTTACCGATATTAGAGATTTATTTGCACAAACAAAGGATGCAAAAATGCGAGGGTATGAACCAGGTAGGTTTTCATTTAATGTAGAAGGTGGGCGTTGTGAAACATGTAAAGGAGATGGTATGTTAAAAATAGAAATGCATTTTCTACCCGATGTGTATGTTGTATGTGAAGAATGTAAAGGAAAGCGTTACAATAAAGAAACCTTAGAAGTAAAATATAAGGGTAAAAACATAGCAGACGTACTTGATATGAGTGTAGAAGAAGCATTAGCGTTTTTTGAGGCTATTCCAACAATAAAAAGAAAATTACAAATGTTGTATGATGTTGGTTTGGGATATATTAAGTTAGGTCAATCAGCAACCACACTTTCTGGAGGAGAAGCTCAACGTATTAAACTAACGACAGAACTAGCAAAACGTTCAACAGGAAAAACGTTATATGTGTTAGATGAACCTACAACAGGTTTACACTTTGAGGATGTTAAAAAGTTGTTAGAAGTCTTGCAAAAATTGGTGAACAAAAACAATAGTGTAGTGGTTATTGAGCACAATTTAGATGTTATAAAGTGTGCAGATTGGATTATTGATTTAGGTCCTGAAGGGGGAAATGGAGGAGGAAAAGTTATTGCTCAAGGTACTCCAGAACAGGTATGTAAAGTAAAACAAAGTTATACAGGTACATTTTTGGCACCTCTTATCTTAAAAAAATAAAAAGCATATACAACACATAAAGCGTTACCAACACCACTCCATGTATTCTATGAAGGTGTTGTTGGGTATATAATAACAACGTAATACAAGCAATGCAAACAATATCTATAATGTGAAAAAAAGAATACGTAAACGTTGTTAAAAATCCAGAAAAACCTAAAACAAACAATATATTAAAAATATTACTACCCACAATATTTCCTATACCCATATGGTATTGTTTTTTTTTAATAGCAACCAAAAAAGTTACCAATTCAGGCAAAGATGTACCTAGTGCAATAAGAAAAAAAGAAAGAACATACGTAGAAATGTGCCATTGTGTAGCAATTGAGATAACACTATCAATAGTGAGATGTCCTCCCAACAGTAACATACCTAATCCTATAAAAAAATACCCATACATTTTTAGGGTACTCATATGTGCGGGTTCTTGGGGAACATCTATTTTTTTGCGTTGGGTAATACTGTACACATATAATAAAAAAACGAAAAATAAAATATAGGTATAAGTTGGGAAAAATAAAGCAAGAATCAAGGTTAACACCGTAGCATAAAAGCTAAGTATCATATCATGGCGTGCTTGTTGCATAGACAGCACACTAAATAAACCAGAAACACCTAAAACGAAGAACATATTTGCAATGTTACTTCCTATAACGTTTCCTAAAATAATATCGCTTTGTTGTTGTAAAGAGGAAAATATAGCCACCATAAATTCAGGTAAAGATGTACCTAAAGCTACAATAGTAAGACCAATAAAAAAAGGAGATATATAAAATTTTTGAGAAAGTGCACTAGCACTATCAACTAAAAAGTCAGCACCTTTTATGAGTAAAAAAATACCAAGTACTAACAATATATACATAATCATATATTGTATATGCTTCATATAGTATTTAAATACTTATAGTACACCATCTATTATGTCGTTACATGAAAACTTACCTCATCAGCCGGGTTGTTACCAATTTAAAGATGTGCATGGGCGCATTATATATATTGGAAAAGCTAAAGATTTGAAAAAACGTGTACAATCGTATTTTGTCAAGGTACATGAACATCTTAAAACACAAGAATTAGTAAAGCATATTTATAGTGTAGACATTATCATTACACATACAGAAACTGAAGCATTGTTACTGGAATCAAAATTAATTTTTGAGCATAAACCTAAATACAATGTGCATCTTAAAGATAATAAGCGTTATGCATATATTCACATAACCAATGAGCAATATCCTCGTCTTGTAACAACGCGCATACCAACGGGAAAAGTATTTGGACCTTATACGGATGGAACCAAACGTGTACAAACCATACGTGCACTAACAACTCTTTTTCAGTTACGTAGTTGTAAAAAAATGCCAAGTAAAGTGTGTTTATATTATCATATTAAACGATGTAGTGGACCGTGTGAAGAGCATATAAACTATGAAGAATATCAACAACGCATAAAACTCGTAGAGCAATTTTTGAAAGGAGATCATACACAAGTAATTGAGCAATTAGAGCAACAGATGAAAGCATTTGCTAAAGAACAAAATTATGAGGCAGCAAAAGTAGTACGAGACCAAATACAAGGATTAACCTACATACAAGAAAAGCAACATGTACAAGATATGTATACCTTTAATCAAGATGTTATTGTGTGTCAACAAACAACAAAGCAAGTAGCAATTATGGTATTTCACTACAAAAAAGGTTCGTTAATAGACAAAGAACTCTATACCTATGAACATACTATTGATAGTACCTCTACACTTGTAGCTCAATTTATACAGCAATATTATCAGGATGATGCCATACCTTCACACATCATAGTAAATGCTATAGAGCAAAAAGAACAGATACAAAAATCATTACAACGTCTATGTGGTCATGCAGTAGATATTAGCATACCTCAGCGGGGAGTAAAAAAAGTAATGCTAGATATGGCACTTAAAAACATTCATTATGAATTATTGGGAACGAATCAAGTATTAGTAGCATTACAAAAACAGTTGCGTTTACCAGAATTACCTATTATTATTGAGTGTTTTGATATTTCTACATTGCAAGGAACACATACCGTTGCCAGTATGGTGCAATGTAGGGATGGAGTTATGGCGCCTAGTGAATATAGGAGATTTAAGATACGTACAGTGGAAGGGCAAAACGATGTTGCAAGCATGCAAGAAGTGGTAAAACGTAGAATGAGTGGATTGTTGCGTGAACAAAAGGCATTACCTCATCTAATTGTGATTGATGGAGGAAAAGGACAGTTGCATGCGGCATTACAAGTATTGCAAACATTACAGTTACGTATTCCTATTATTGGATTAGCTAAAAAGCAAGAAGAGATATATGTACCTGGATTAGCAAGGCCATTGGCTTGGGATCATAAATTGCCAGAATTAAAGTTGTTACAACGCATACGAGATGAAGCACATAGGTTTGCTATTACGTATCACAGAATGCTTAGAAAACAAGATTTAAAAACATAGAGTTCCTAAAATAGAGATATGGACGAAAATAAGATGACAGTTGTCATATTAGCTATTGTATTGATGAGTGTTATTTTAGGTGTATTATTTATTCAATCTGAGAGTAATTTGATGGGTGGTGCTGTTTTACTTGAAGAAGAAAAAGAAGATACGCTAAAAGCATTAGAAGTTGATTATCTTTCTAGTAGATCGCAACATGATATAACAAGCATAAGTCCTCAAGGGTTACATAGTGATAGATTAGTTGATGGTATTCGTTTTTTAACAACAGTACAAGCGCATAATATTGTGTTAGAGCGTAGTGGTGGGGATTTTGCTAGAACAACTATTTTACCCACACAAATTCGTACTAATAGTGTGCAAACAGATGAAATATGCCTAGGAAATAGATGTTATACTGATTTTACTTATACATGTAAAGAAGCACGCGTGGTTGATGCTACCGTGTTTTGTGATGATGATTATTTGTTGTTTGATGTGATAGGTCAGTGTTCTGATGGATTTGCTCCTATGGTTATCGAACAAGAACCGCAAGGGTATATCAAACATGCACAAACTGTTTCTTGTAATGCTTATGAGCGTAATGCACAACTTATTGGATTATCAGGCGTGTGTTGTAGATAAAATATATAAAAGGGTAACTTGAATGACACTATAAGCTAAGATTTCCACTTGTATGTTCACAGGTGGTTTTAAGTAAGGAATCTCAGCTAATGTTGATAAAATCAACATACTTACTATGAATAGTAATTTTACTTGAAGTTAGCTTCAAGTATGTTGAATGGAACATTCAACTTTACTTACAATATGTTGTAAGTGTGTGACGTTAGTAACTTCAAAAAATCGACCTGAGCGAAGCGAAAATTCCATTGATCTATTGACTTGGTGGTGGTCGATTTTTTTGAAGTGGCTGATTGTAGGAGTTAAGTTTTTGAATGCCATGTTCATAGCCACCAAATACATTGATAAGCTGGTGATTGGGTTTTGAAAGCAAAATAACTTATTATGCAAAATTTGTTCTATCCTAAATTGACTTGACACCTAAAAAAACGTGCGCAGGTGTCTCATATCCCAGAGACTGGTGTATTC
>JBLKON010000036.1:0-9152 GCA_047602725.1 Candidatus Woesearchaeota archaeon | reverse complement strand
CTGAATGAGTAATGTAAAATTGGTGTCAAAATCATCATTCTAACACACTCAAGGAATCTCTATTCGGAGATACTGTATTACTTCTGTATGCCTATTAGTATAGATCAAAAGGATATATATGCTAGTATTGATCATTTGACCCTAGAAGATTTTCATGCAGACGTTCGAGCATCTTGTTGGATACCACAGTATTGGGAAATGGAAAGAATAGCACAAATTGCACGATTATATACAGCAGATCCAATTATTGATTTTGGTTGTGGTCGAGGTGTACTCACTTATTTATTGTCACGACAAAATATACCAGTTATCGGTTTTGATAGTGGCTTGTCTCACAGAATTACCTTAGATAAAACATTTGGTAAAACTAAGGTATTAGGTAAACGAGTAGATAAACACTGTTTATTTTTAGAGGGAAAACCATATGAAATTGAACAAGCAGGTTTCATGAGAGGAACAGTGAGATTTGCATCATGGCTTCCTGCGTACGACAGAGATTTGGGGCCACGTATGCTTATGGGACCCTATAAACATAAAGATGCACACTGGAAAAGGAATGTCAGTACAGAACGAACCAGTATCGATTGTCTTATACATATCATACGTGAACCAGAGACAGGGTATCCATTAACACAAGAAGATCCTCATTTGCACTCATATCAAATTCCTGAAGGGTTGCACATTATAGATACATGGGATACATTTGGATTTTATCAAGATACTCCTCAAAAAGATGCAAAAGTAGTTATTATAGGAAAACCTCAAAACATCCCTCCTAGAGTAGATAGCAATACCCCTTATCCTTGGGAGTCTCAACTTCCATAATGTTTATATAACCATTTTTAATCTATCATAACATGTACCAAAAATCTCTTTTTATTTTTAGGCGCGATTTACGTACCCATGATAATACTGCACTTATTGAAGCCATACAACAATCAAAGCAAGTGTTAGCATGTTTTATACTAGATCCCAGACAACAAAACAATCCTTATTTTTCAGCCCATGCATTCCAGTTTATGCTAGAATCTTTGCAAGAACTCAAAAAAGAAATACCTTTACAGATATACAAAGGTATACCACATACGATTCTACCCAATATTATAAAAGAACATGGCATAGAAGCCATTTTTTTTAATAAAGATTATACACCTTTTGCACAACAGCGAGATGAACACATAGCGCAACTAGGTATACCAGTGCATAGCTATGATGATGCTTTATTACATCCTCCACACATAATAACCACCTTACAAAAAACACCCTACAAAGTGTTTACTCCCTTTTACAAATGCATGAGCCAATTGCACGTACCTCAAAGTAATACATTACCTAAAGCAACATGGATACAAGGTGCATCAGAAACGTTACCAACGATATCTAAAAAACATTTATTTACCCAAGGAGGATCAAAAATAGCACATGCTATCTTACAAAAGTCCTATCATACGTACACACAAAAGCGTGATATACCTTTTGAACAAGCAACAACAGGATTATCAGCACATCTTAAATTTGGTACTATATCTGTAAGAGAAGTGTATCATGCGTTTGTAAAAACATATGGTAAAGAAAGCTCAATAGTTCGTCAATTATATTGGCGAGATTTTTTTACCCATATAGCTTTTCACTTTCCACATGTGTTTGGTCATGCATTTCAGCAAAAATATGAACATATACAATGGCATCATAACGAACAATGGTTTAAGCGATGGTGTGAAGGAACTACTGGTTTTCCTATTGTAGATGCAGGAATGCGACAATTAAACCAAACAGGATATATGCATAATAGAGTGCGTATGATTGTAGCATCCTTTTTAACCAAAGATTTGATAATAGATTGGAGAAAAGGAGAACAATATTTTGCACAACAGCTTATTGATTATGATCCAGCAGTTAACAATGGTTCTTGGCAATGGGCATCGTCTACAGGATGTGATGCACAACCTTATTTTAGAATTTTTAATCCTTGGTTGCAACAAAAAAAGTTTGATCCACAAGCGCTTTATATTAAGCAATGGATACCTCAATTGCGTGATGTACCAGCTCAAGCTATACATGCTATTGAAACACAGCAAGTGTTAGGAGTTGAGTATCCTGCACCTATAGTTGATCACTATGAGCAAAAACAAAAAGCATTAGCATTGTTTAAAGGATAGGTATGCTACATTTACCCCATTAATCTCGGTAATAAATCTACAAATAGCGCATTTAAAATAAATTGAATACCCATAACTAATACAATAAGTCCCATAACGCGTTCAATAACATCAATACCCGTAGGACGTAAAAGTTTTTTGAGATCATCTGCATGTTTTAAGACAAAAAAAGTAATAAAACTAATAATAATAGGTAAGGTCCATAAAGCCATACGTGTAGCAAAAGTTGGTGCATTACTTATCCAAACCAAAGATGTTGTAATAGCTCCAGGGCCACTCATCATAGGAATAGCTAAAGGAACAATAGAAATATCACGCATAAATTGACTATCTTGCTTATCTGATTCAGAAATAAGGGAGCGTGACTCGGGATTAATCATGCTAAAACCAACTTTAGCAATAAGTAAGCCACCAGCAATTTTAAAGGCTTCAATCGTAATACTAAACGTCTTAAAAAGCATAGAACCAGTAATCATAAACACAATAAGAACAGTAGCTGCAATAAGAGCAGATTTTTTTGCCATAGCTACGCGATACGCATGCGTAGTATGAGAAGTAAGTCCTAAAAAGACAAGCGCAGTACTAAATGGGTTAAGAATAGCAAATAGACCAATAAAAGCAACCCAAACATACGCAAAATCTACTAAACCAACACTCATACCATAATATAAAAAGCATCTTTTATAAAAATGTGTTACTACTCAACATATTTTTCAAACCCTTCACGAACTTCAATGTCGTGTTCAAAAGCATGTTTAGTCTTTTTTTCAAGCCATTTATAGACATTTGCATGAGGAGAACCTTGTAATAACATATCAATAGCTTTAGTTGCTAATCCAACCTGTTCAATAACACCAATAACGCCAATGGTTTTACCATACACAGAAATATTAGTTTGCGTAAGTTGTTCAATAACACCGCGAGTTTTTCCAGCTTTACCAATAACACGACCTTTCATGCGTTGTTGATGGTTTTTATGTTTAGAATAATCATTTAAGCTAATAAGTTCAAACGAATAATCGCTTTTGAGTAATTGGATAGCAATATCAGGATTAAATCCTCTTCCCACAGCTTTAATAATCTCTCGTAATTGAAACAGTAAAATAACATCACTACCCGTAATATGTACATCACCCTCTTGCGAATCTACTTGAATAGAAGCCTGTGTGTGTTGTTCTAGATGTTGTTTAGTCTCTCCTCCTTTTCCAATAAGAATAGCTACACGTTCTTTGGGAATACGTAATTCATAATGATATTGTTGGGGAGGCGATGTCATATAGGCGTGAAATGGCTAGGGGTTTTTAAACGTTGTTGTATAAATATTGTTATCTATTTAATTAAATACTTAACCAACAAAAGTTTTATAAATAAGTTAAGTAATGTATTATAACATTAATAGTAATTAATTAAATTAAACGAAAAGTTTATATATTAGTATAGTAAAAAGTATACTAATATGGAATGGGAATCATTTACCACATCCACAAAGTGGGATATTTTGACTGCTTTGGCAAAACAGCCAACGTCACCATCCCAAATTGCTGATATATTGGGCACCACCGTTGCAAACGTATCAGCACAACTCAAGCTCTTAGAAGCCGCCAACATTATTGAAAAACAAAAGACGGGGAACGCCAGCGCCGGCAAGCCCCGCCTTTTATTTTCAATTTTACAACCCAGTGTGTATATTACTTCTATTCAATCTCAAAATACCTATAAATACAAAATTTCACCTACTCTTTTTCAGCAAGTCATCTTAAATGTGTGGAAACTTGAAGAACAGTATCATAAACCTCTCACAGCATTTATTTTAAAACATGAAACTCTTATGCAACAACCGCTGTATGTACAATGTGCACAACAAGTTGTAACATTATATACAACAGTATCTTGTCCTAAAACAACGATAGATGGGGTTACCATTTGCACCAAAAATACCACAACTCCTCAAGATACAGTATTACTGAGCGTCGGAGGTGTGGCATGAACATACATATGTATGGGGCAGGACAAGAAGTAGGGCGCAGTTGTATTGAATTAGCATGGGGTTCCAAACGTATCTTGTTAGATGCTGGTATTAAATTAGATAGACAGGGCAACGAATATCCTTTACCTATACGAGATGCACAAGATATAGACATGGTATTTTTGAGTCATGCACATTTAGATCATTGTGGTGCACTGCCTTATATAGTACATCAAGGAGTACAGAGTCCTATTTTTACTAACGCATTAACTAAAGAGTTAACTATTACCATGCTTAAAGATTCATGGAAAGTAGATAGATTACGTGAACGCACATCATTATTTCCAAAAACTGCATTGAGTAAAGCAATACAACACATACAACCTGTAAAAAAAGGCAAATACAAAGGAGTACAATACGAATTTATTGCATCAGGACATATTCCTGGATCAAGTAGTATACTGTTAAAGTATAATGGTACTTCAGTATTGTATACAGGAGACATTACTAAAACACCAACAAAATTGGTGAAAGAACATCAGCGACTTCCTAAAGCAGATGTGCTTATTATAGAAGCAACATATGGTGATAAACAACATCCACAACGTGGGGATGTACAACAAGAGTTTAAGCGTATTATTACTGAAACCTTACAAAAAGGTGGCAGTGTCATGGTTGCAGTATTTGCCATAGGAAGAAGTCAAGAGATGCTTTTATTATTAGATGAAATGAATTTACAAGTACCCATTTATTTAGATGGTATGTCTAAAACAATAACACAAACGTTATTGAAATATCCGTATCATCTCAAAGACAAATCATTGCATGCCGTGTACAAAAAAGTACATTTAGTAAGTAATCATAAAGTACGACAAAAGGCAATCAAACAACAAGGAGTTTTTGTTACCACCAGTGGTATGTTAGATGGGGGACCTATTATGGAGTACCTCAAACAACTAGGATCAAATCCAGCTCATACAATACTACTTACTGGATATCAAGCTGATGATTCAAATGGACGTATGCTTATTGAACAAGGAAAGGTAGTCATTGATGGTGTACAACATACCATAAAAGCACAACTCCACCATCTTAATTTTTCAGGGCATGCTTCACAACAAGATTTACATGCAATTATTGATAGTGTGCAACCCAAAGTAGTTATTACCAATCACGGTGAACCTACAAGCACGAAAGAATTAGCTACATATGCACAACAACAAAAGATGATTGCTTATGCACCAAAAACAGGACAAACCATAACAATTAATGAGGTGGATAGATGAATATAACGGTACAAGACTTAGTAAAAGCATTGTCATATGAACAAGTAGAAAAAATGTTACATGATGTACAACATGGTTCGTTACATATAAAGCGATTATTGCAAGCACGCAAAAATGAGTTACTAACAACGCATAAATCTATTTGTGCTACCTGTGGTTGTCCTATGCATGATGCTCAATTCACCTTAGTATTTGGTGATGCATCACTCAAACGAAAAGCAAGTTTTTGTGCACTTGATTGTTTACAGTCGTTTCAAAAACAATTAGAAACAATACATAAAAAAAGGTTAATGGAATGATAAAGCCCATCATAAAAATAATGCAACAGCGTCAAGCACAATTATTAAAAACATATAAGAGTGGTGCTATTTCTCTTGCACAAAAACATCAAGTATATGGTGCATTACAAGAAATGCAACTGATTATTAAAACATTAGAACAACAACATGAGATATTAGTAAACAAGCCTTACAATCCTTTTGATTTACAACGCATAACTGAACAAGATGTACAACAAGCTTTTAAACATCAATATGATACGTTACAAGAACAAGCGTTACAGCGAGATATTAAAGATGTTTAGTATGAGTTAGATATAATGTATAGCATGTATCATGTGTTGCACATATAGGAGTAAAACATAAATAGATATATACATATATAGGTAAGAATTGCAATAACAAGAATAACAATAATAAAACAAGAATAATAATAAATTTTATTAAGTTAAACGAGGTTACACCAGTATGTCCATTTTTGATGAAGTGTTAAAGTCTAACGAAAGTATTTTTAAAAATGATGTTGCACTCTCTTATGAATTTATGCCTAAATTCGTTCCTTATCGTGAAGGAGAACAGCGCGTTATAGCTTCAGGAGTTGCACCATTGTTTCATAATAGAACAGGTAGAAATATTATTATTCATGGACCACCAGGAGTAGGAAAAACAGTTGCAACAAGGCATGTCTTAGCTGAGTTAGAAAAGAAAAGTGCAGATATTATTCCGTATTATATTAATTGTTGGCAAAAAAATACGACGTATAAAATTATGTTAGGTTTATGTGATTTATTGGATTACCGTTTTACGCATAATAAAAAAACTGATGAATTGTTTAGTGTAATAAAAAGTAAATTGCAAAGACAGGCAGTCGTTTTTATTTTTGATGAAATAGATAAAGCAGAAGATACAGACTTTTTATATTGGATTTTAAGTGATATTTTACAAAAGTCAGTGATTTGTATAACGAATTTTCCTCAAAGTATTGCCGAGATGGATATGCGTGTAAAAAGTAGGTTAACACCTGAACTTATTGAATTTAAACCTTATAATCAAAAAGAAATACAAGGTATTTTACAACAACGTGTACAGCTTGCTTTTTATGATAAAGTATGGGAACCCGAAGCTCTTCAAGAAATTTTTAGTATTACAACAACGCTAAAAGATGTGCGAACAGGGTTGTATTTACTAAAAGAAGCAGGGTTAGCAGCAGAAGAAAAAGCATCTAAAAAAGTAACGTTGCAACACACGCAAAGTGCATTAAAGAAACTTAATGAATTTAAGATTAAAGATACACAAACACTAGATAATGATATTCAAGATATTTTAGAAGTAACTAAAGGTGCAGTAGATAAGCGAATAGGCGAATTATTTGAAACATATACACAAAAAGGTGGAAAAGCATCGTATAAAACATTTCAACGTCGTATTCAAAAATTAGCTGAAGGAAAATTTATTAATGTCAAAAAAGTTCAGGGGGGAATAGAAGGAACGTCAACGTTGGTTACGTACAATACAACGTTATTAGATTTCTCATAAAAATTGTATCAAATATAGGATGCGTTATTCGATGTATTATAAGTATATAGCTGTTCATTTGTAACTTAATAAGTACGATTAATAAGAATATTTTCGAGCAAGGTTTTCACAATCTTTAAATAGGATGTCTCGTTTTCATCTGTAGTTAGGTGTATATACTATGGTTAAAAAAAAGAAAAAACATACTGAACAAGAACATCATCAAAAAGATGATCACGTTCATCATCACGCCAAAGCACATAAAAAAAGAGAATTACCTAATACTATTGAAGTAAGTCCAGTATTATTTTGGACACCTTGGGTTATTATTGCAATTCTTGTTATTGGCATTGGTGGATTTGCATTCTTAAACAGTTTACCTAAAGCAACACCAAGTGCTCCTGTTGCTACTGATGGTGTTATTGTGGTAGAAGAATATGCAGACTTTAATTGTCCTGCTTGTGCTGCAACACATCGTTCATTAAAAGCTGTGAAGCGTCAATACGGAGATAATGTAGAATTTGTAACAAAATATGCGCTAAGTGTGGGTGGAGATGACACCATACGTGCTGCGCAAGCTGCAGAATGTGCACGAGATCAAAATAAATTTGATGTGTATATTGATGCTTTATATGACAACATACGACAGCATTCTTATGATCAATTAGAAGGATATGCACGTCAATTGGGTTTAGATGTTGATACATTTTCAGATTGTTTAAGAAGTGGTAAGTATTTGCAAAAAGTGCAAGATGATATTTCTGCTGCTAGACAACGTGGAGTAGGTGGTACACCAACCTTTTTTGTAAATGGTCAATTAGTGACGGGAGGAATACCAGCTGTGCAAGCTAGAATTGAACAGATTATTGCAAGTGGAGGAGCTTCAGTGCCTCAAGATGCAAAAGTTGAATTATATGTTATCGAGGCAGATAATTGTTTATTATGTGACTCAGATGAATTGATTGGAGCAATACGACAAAATTTATTTATTAATTTAGAAGTTCAAAAAATAAAAGCTTCTGAAATTGTAGGTACAGAGTTAGAAAATATTCCTAATGAGGTTATAAAATTTTATCCAGCTTTTGTTTTTACTGATAGTGTTACAGAAGCTATGATGTTTTCAGATGTAGCTGAATTTTTTATTATGAGTAATGGGTACTACGTTCTTGAGCCACAAATTGCAAGTCAAGGTATATCAGATAGATATCTTGTAACGTCAGCACCACAATTTGATTTATTACATGTGAAAGGAGATGAAAATGCACCAGTAACTATTATTGAGTTTGGTAATTTTCAATGTTCGGCATGTAAGTCATTTTTTGATACTACATATAGTCAGATTATTGAAAACTTAGTTGATACAGGAAGAGCAAGATTTGCCTATGTAAATTTTCCATTTTCACAGCCAAATTGGGAAAGATCATGGACTGCTGCTTTAGCAAGTGAATGTGTAGCAGAACAAGGGAAATTTTGGGAGTTTCATGATGCATTATATGAAAATCAACAAAATTTAGGGGATGCACTATATGTACGTTTGGTAAATGAGTTAGGATTGGATGTTGAACAATTTAATACTTGTTATCAAAGTGAGAAATATAGGCAACAAATTGAAGCAAATTTAGATAAAATTTTATCAATTGGAATTGGAGGAACACCAACATTTTTAGTAAATGATATTATTTTACCTGGACTGTCTTTTGAAGGATTTGAACAAATCGTATCAAGTTTTGAGTAAAACATTAATTTTTATATCATTTTTTCTTCTCATTTTTTATCTCTTTAGTTATCACTCTTACATATACAGTCTAATACAGTGTTATGTGTAAGATGTATATACATAAAAAATACCATATAATAATACCATATACTATATGAGCAGTGTTATTAAATAACTGATAGAAAAATCTATAAAGTCTACATTCTAAAAATAGTATATGGTAATTCTACA
>JBLKON010000035.1:0-9548 GCA_047602725.1 Candidatus Woesearchaeota archaeon | reverse complement strand
TTCATCGCAGAAAAAATACTAGCAAACTCATTTATTTGAGTTTGCTTTTTTTCTTAAAAGTTCATTCGGAGATACTGCGTGAGACGTAAGTTTTATAAATAGAACCCAATTTGCTCAACTATATGAAAATTCCTAAGCGAATCAAACGATATTGTCCTTACTGTAAGGAACATACTGAACATACGGTTAAGAATCAAACTAATCGTGGATTGAATAAAACAAATACCATGTCTCGCAGTTCTAATGTGCGTTTACGCATGAGAGGATTACGTAGAGGAACGGGTAATTTAGGGCGTTTTTCTAAAAAACCATTGACCAAATGGAAAATGACTGGTCAAAAGACAACCAAAAAAACTGATTTACGTTACACGTGTACTAAATGTAAAAAATCACATCCTCAAAAAAAGGGTATTCGTGCAAAACGATTGGAGTTTATCTAGGTGACACTCATGAAAGTAACAAATAAATTCATAAAAGTTCGCTGTAACGAATGTAAAAACGAACAAATAATCTTTAGCAAAGCTGCGTCTCAGGTAAAATGTGTGATTTGTGGCGCTACGTTAGCTACCTCAACAGGTGGTAAAGCACAGATTAGCGGAACTGTTTTAGAAACCTTTTAATGCATCTTGCGTAACGTTTAAAAAGGATTACTTCTTTCCTTGTTTTGAGAAGAGAAAAGCGGGGAATTATCTTACTATGAGCATTAAACCATTAAAGCCCTCCTTAAGAGAGGCAAAACGTTATATCTATTTTACATGTACAGTTTCTGACACTACCCAAGTACTTCCTTCTGGTAACCAGTTATATCATCATATCGTACGTCAACTTCATCTCTTATTTGGCAGTTTACTCGTTGCTCGTATGCATCTTAGTTATATTCCTGACTCTATTATAGCTGTTAATCAACAATTTCAACATCATGTTCGTGCTGCACTTGCTAGCATACAAGAATACAACAACATTCCCCTACAATTACGCAGTGTAAAAAGCAGTGGGATACTACAAAAGGTGAAACTATGCAACCAATGAATCATCAATTAATGGGATACGATAGAGCAATTACCATGTTTAGTCCTGATGGACGTCTTTTACAGGTAGAATATGCTAAAAAAACAGTCAAACAAGGCAGTACTGCTTTAGGCATTGCTTGTCAAGATGGGATTGTTCTTATGTCTGACAAACGCTTGATTAACAAATTAATTATTCCTCATTCTGTGGAAAAAATTTTTGAAATTGACCAACATATTGGAGCAACCGCTTCTGGTATTATTAGTGATGCGCGTATTTTAATTGAACGCTCTCAAGTAAAGGCTCAACAAGGCCGAGTAAGTTATGATTCGCCTGCTGATATTATTAGTATTGTTAAAGATTTGGCTAATTTAATGCAAATGACCACACAAACAGGTGCTTATAGACCTTTTGGTGTTTCTTTAATTATTGGAGGCGTTGACCAACGAGGTTCAAGTTTGTATGTGGTAGATCCTACTGGTATTTTTTTCCAATACAGAGCAGTTGCTATTGGTGAAGGAGATGCAGAAGCTGAAACGGTATTGCAAGAGGGATGGAACGAAACATTGTCTACGCAACAAGGTATTAGCTTAGGATTAAAAGCATTACAAAGTGTACTTAAAGAAAATTTTGATATTCATCGTGTAGACTGTGTCGTTATTACAGACACGTATCAACGCATGAGTACACAAGATTTACAACAACATCAATAATGGCTGGCTTAACCTTTGATCCGGAAAAATTTCAATTAACCATTGCTCGCCTCAAAAAAGGGGGAGAAGTTTTTGAAATTGTTGTGGACCCGGATTGTGCATTGGCGTACAAAGATAAAACACAACAAGATATCAGTGATGTGCTTAAAGCGCATGATATTTTTTGTGATGCTCAACGAGGGCAACTTGCTTCAGATAGCAAAGTAAAAGAACTTTTTGGTACCAATGATGTTGATAAGGTAGCTCATAATATTATAACTGAAGGTGAATTACATTTAACAACAGAATACAAAAAAAAGTTGCGTGAACAAAAGTTGCGTGGTATTATTACATATTTACATCAAAATAGTATGGATCCACGCACAAAATTACCACATCCTCCACAACGCATTGAAACTGCTTTGCAAGAAGCAAAGGTGCGTATTGATGAGTTTGCTCCTATTGCTCAACAAGCAAAGGATATGTTAAAAAAATTACAACACATACTACCTATTTCCATAGAACAAAAGGAAGTGACGCTTCATTTTTCTGCTCAACATGCAGGAAAAGCTATTGGCGTGTTACAACGTATTACAACGGTATTACAACAGCAATGGGATAATGACGGTTCACTACATATTACATGTAGATTCCCTGCTGGAATGGAAGCTTCAGTTTATGAACAGGTAAAGAAATTCGGGTGAAAACGATGAGTGAAATACATGTAGAAAACAAACAAGTAGTAGTTCCTGGTCAACTACTTGCGCAAGGTTTTGATTATGTTCCGGGCATTGGAGCATATAGACTAGGTGAACAAGTGATTGCTGAACGATTGGGTTTAGTAAGCATTGATGGCAGAGCAATAAAATTGATTCCTTTAGCGGGTCGCTATATTCCTAAAAAAGATGATGTGATTATTGGAAAGGTAACTGATATTTTAATGAGTGGATGGAAAATAGATATTCATAGTGCATATACTGCTATGCTATCTCTTAAAGAAGCATCTGATCAATACATCGAAAAAGGATATGATTTAAACGAATTATTAACGTTTGACGAATATATTTTGTGTAGAGTGTCACAAGTAACTTCTCAAAATCTTATTGATGTAAGTATGCGATCTCCTGGCTTATTTAAATTACCAGCTGGTATTGTACTGCATGTTGTACCTTCCAAAGTGCCACGCATTATTGGAAAACAAGGCAGTATGGTTTCTTTACTTAAAGAATATACAGGCTGTAATGTGGTCGTAGGTCAAAATGGACGTGTATGGATTAGCGGTACTCCACAAGGAGAGCATATTGCTATTGAAACTATTCGTATTATTGAAAAGTATGCACATGTTTCTGGATTAACTGATGCTATTAAAGCTCATTTGGAAAAAACAGTTGCTGGTTTAGATTTACCTAAAGCAGAAGATATGGATGTTGCTGTTCCTAACAAACCTCGTTTCCAAAAACGACGTTTTGAACGCAATGACAGATATCAAGACAATGGAAATTATAAAGGAGGACGACACCATGAGTAAACGTCTAGATGGAAGAAAAGTAGATGAATTACGTCCTATTGAAGCAAAAGCTGGTGTTATAGCTGGAGCTGATGGATCTGGATATTTTAAGATAGGTAACACCGTTGCTTATGCAGCTGTATATGGACCGCGAGAATTATTCCCTAAATTCAAACAAGATACGCAAACAGGTATTTTACGCTGTAATTATAATATGATGCCTTTTTCAGGTATGGGAGATCGCGTACGTCCTGGCCCCAGTAGACGTTCTAAAGAAATTTCTATGGTTACTACTGCAGCACTTGCACCGGTGGTTGATTTGTCTGAATTCAAAAATACGGTAGTTGATGTGTTTATTGAATTACCGCAAACTGATGCAGGTTCTAGATGTGCAGGTATTTGTGCAGCTTCTATTGCATTAGCTGATGCTGGTATTCCTATGAAAGACTTTGTTTCAGCAATAGCTGTTGGTAGAGTACATGATCAAATTGTAGTTGATTTGGATTATAAAGAGGAACAACCTGGAGACGGTTCTGAATCTGTAGATATTCCTGTTGCTATGATACCTTCTACTAAAGAAATTACCTTATTACAAATGGATGGTATTGTAAGCGACAAAGAATTATTTGCTGCTTTAGACAAAGTACATGATGCATGTGTGCGTATAAAAGAAGTACAACAGCAAGCTATTTTGGATAAGTATGAACAACTAGAGCAAGAAGCTAAAACATTTATGGAAGGTGGTGCTCAATGAATCAAGCAAGTAAAGAGCATATATTACGTAATATAAGTCAAGATGTACGTTATGATGGACGTACCAAAACACAATATAGGCACATTGAAATTACCACTGATGTTTCTCATACAGCAGAAGGTTCTGCTCAAATCCGTATTGGAGATACCGTTGTTATTGCAGGTGTAAAATTAGCATTAGAAAAACCTTATCCAGATACTCCTAATAAAGGAAATTTGATGGTTAATGCTGAATTACTTCCTATTGCATCTGATAAATTTGAAATGGGACCTCCTTCTATGGACTCTATCGAGTTAGCACGTGTGGTAGATAGAACAGTACGCGAAAGTGGAGCTATTGATTTACAAGCTTTATGTGTTACTCATGGTGAGCAAGTATGGTCTGTAATGTGTGATGTATGTCCACTTAATAATGCAGGAAATTTATTTGATGCTGCAAGTTTAGCTGTTGCTGTTGCTTTACAACAAGCTGTTTTTCCAGCGATCACTGAGGATGGTGTTGATTACAAAACAAAAACAAAAAACAAACTTCCTCTTAGTGATGTTCCCCTATCTGTTACGGTATGGAAAATTGGTGACGAGTTTATTGTAGACCCAACAGAAGCAGAACAAGAAGCTTTTGATGCACGATTAACAGTTGGTATGTTAAGCGATGGACACATTTGCGCTTTACAAAAAGGTGGAGATGGTGTACTTAGTGTTGATGATGCAAAGACAATGGTTGGTATAGCTCAAGATGCTGCAAAGCATTTACGAAGCTTACTGTAAGGTGAAATAATGGAACAATACACAAAATATGAAATAGCACGTATGGTTGGTGCACGAGCTTTACAAATATCAATGGGAGCTCCTTTTTTGCTTAAATTAACAGCTGAGCAATTACAGGAAATCAATTATAACCCCATAACTATTGCACGTAAAGAATTAGAACAAGGTGTTATTCCACTAACTATTGTTCACTCTTAATTTTTTTTCTATTTATTAATGATAACTAATCTTTTTATACCTTAATGCTTCTTTTGTTACTATGGACGATTTACCTGAGTTTAGTGTCAAAGATTTAGCTGTTGAAAAACAAGAAAAAAAAGGATGGTTTTCTTCTTTATTTGGTAAAAAAAAGGCTGTTGATACGTCAACATCTGAGCAGAAGCAAGTCAAATTTTCTGATATTTCTGTGAGTGATGATGAGGTACAATCAGCTCAACGTAGATATGCTGAGCAACTCGATATGCACAAACGGCAATATGATCATCAAATGCGTGAACGTCAACAATTTGTTGTTGATAAAGAAAAGGAATTACAACAAAAGGAACAAGAAGTTGAGCAGGTTAAAAAAACCGTTACTAAAAAAGAAAAAGAACTTGATATAAAAGCTAGTTATGTTGATCAAGTTACTGCCATGCAACGAGAAATTGAAGATCAAACCATAACGTTGTCCCAACAACAAGAGGCTTTAGAACAATTGCGAAAAAATATGGAAAAAAAGTTTGCTGATTTAAAATCATATGAATATGATTTAGCTCAAAAAGAAAAACGTATCAAAGAGCAACATGAACGCATTGCATCTTTGCAAGCAGAGAAAAAAGCTGCAGAACAAAAAGCTAAAGAAGAACATAAAAAATTAATACAAACACAAAAGCTTGAAGATGATGCGTTGATATATGTAACAGATGAAATGGAACGTCAACAAAAAGAGTTTGAGCATGAACTTGGTTTGGTAAAAAAACGGATGGAACGCTATAAAGAAATTCATGATCATCCTACTAAAAAAAATGTTTCTGTATTATTACAAATGGCACAAAAAGCACTTGAGCATGACGTGGTTCGTGCAAAACAATTGTATACACAAGCGCGAGCTTTGTATAAACAATATCGTTTGGAGCATAAAGATGATGTTGATTTGTATAATGCGTTATTAAGCTTGTATGATAAAATTGCTAAAAAAGAGCGATTGTGAAAGGTTTTTAAATCACCAATTTCTTATGTAGCCTATGTTTGGTATTATTCGCTTTTTTTTAAAACGTGCTTTAGCGTATAGAGCTGAAGTAATTCCTAGTCTTATTAGTCACCCTATTGAACTTATTTTATTATATTTTGTATGGAATGCTATTTATAGTACTCAACAAAGTATTGGTGATTTTACATTTCATATCCTTATTATGTATTATATTGCTGCAAAGATAACTGAAGTACTTGTTGATGATAATGTAGGACATGACATAGGAATTCTTATTCGAGATGGTGATTTTAGTCCTCATTTACTGAAACCTATTCCCTTTTTCTTTTATCAGCTGTATAACAAAATAGGAAATAGAATGATTGCTCTTGTTTTGCAAGTTATTCCTCTTATTGTGGTGTTTACTCTCTTGTTTTACCCGTATATTATTGCAGGAAATGTATATTTATTTTTACTTTCTTTATTATGCGCTTTTTATATTCGTTTTACTTTAGGGTTTATTATTGGAACACTTGCTTTTTGGTTTGTCAATATACGTTCATTTAATTGGCTTATTATGTTTTTTGTTGCGCTTGTTTCAGGAACAGCTATTCCTCTTTCTTTTTTCCCTGATGCATTTTATACTTTTTTACTCTTTACTCCCTTTGCCTACATTATTTATGTGCCTGTAAGTATTTACTTAGAGCATATAAGCGCTTATTATATTATAGGACAAATGATATGGATGATTCTTCTATCAATAGCCTCCTACATTTTATATAACATGGCTATTTCACGTTATGAGGGAGTTGGACAATGATAGTAGCTTTAAAGATACTTTCTATGCGTATTAGAGAACGTATGGCATATCGTGTTGAATTTTTTATATCTTTATTAGCTATGTTTATTACTGAACTCTTACCTCTTTTTATTACACTTATTATTTATGCTAATACTACTGGTTTTGAAGGATGGACACTCCATGACATTATTCTACTGCAAGGCACGTTTTTACTTGTTAAAGGATTTGCCTTTGCTTTTTTTATGGGAATTATTTGGAATTCAAATAATAAAGTACGTAAAGGAGACTTTGATCAAATACTATTAAAACCTAAACCCGTCTTACTCATGTTTATCTATGATTCATTTGATACCGAAGATATTGCTAAATTCATCGGTGGATTAGGACTTATTATCTATGCATTTTGGCACCTTGGTATATCATCTCCACTTTCTTTAATGCTCTATATGCTAGGTATTCTTTTAGGTATTATCTTTTTTTTAGGCGTTGCCTTATATGTTTCAGCTTATATTTTTTCATTTGTTGAATCTTGGTCAGTATATAATCTTATTACTGCTATTGGTATGATGGCCCAATATCCTTCATCTATCTATCCCAAGTTTATTGTTGGTTTTTTTTCTACAGCTATTCCTGTTTTTGCTGTTGTTACATTACCTTTAGGATTGTATCAATATATTTTTTCGACTTACTTTTTATTCTTAATAATCAATACTTTTATATTTACAGGTATTGCTTTATGGATATGGCATTATGTTATAGCGAGGTATACGAGTAGTGGCGGATGATATTGTTAGTGTACAAAACGTGACTAAATCATTTACGAGTTATAAACGTAAAGAAGGTTTTTTATCTGCTGTTACCAGTTTATTCAAACGAGATTATGTCACGAAAGTTGCAGTTGATTCAATCTCTTTTTCTATACAAAAAGGTGATATTGTAGGATTTTTGGGACCTAATGGAGCAGGAAAATCTACTACACTTAAAATGCTTAGTGGTATTATGAGCCCTACAAGTGGTACTATTCGTATTTTAGATATGATACCTCATACGCAACGCCTAGAGTATGTAAAACATATTGGTGCTGTTTTTGGACAAAAAACCCAATTATATTGGGATTTACCTCCTGTTGATGCTTTTTATTTACATAAAGATATTTATAAGATTCAAAATTTTGAACAACAATTAGCTTATTTAAGTGAAATGCTGGCCATTAAAGAATATATGTATAGACCTACACGACAGCTTTCCTTAGGAGAGCGTATGCGATGTGAGTTTGCATGTGCTCTATTACATAGGCCACGTATTGTTTTTTTGGATGAACCTACTATTGGTGTTGATATTATTGCAAAAGAAATTATACGTAATTTTATTGTTTCTTCTGCTCAAAAATTCGGTACTACGTATATTATTACCAGTCATGACCTTGAAGATATTGAACATGTATGTAACCGCGTTATTGTTATTAATCATGGTACTATTATTTTTGATAATCCTATCCAAAAATTAAAACTGAGTACTACTAAACACGTCACCATTACCTACAAAAAACCTTTTACTCCCAAAACATTACCTAAACATGTTACCATAGAAAAACAGTTATCTGCTTATAGTATATTATATAATGTAGATGTAGCAAAACAACCTATTGATTACTATATATCAAAATTAAAATTTAATAATGCTATTGATGATATTGAAGTAAAAAATCTTCCTATTGGACAAAGTATAAAACTGTTATATGAACAAAAAGTATGAATAGTAAAATTATCCACTCATTCAATAACTATCAACGGGACTTCCATTTCTTCTTTACTCACTCCACCATGCACACCAATATGTTTCATAACCTTATACCCAAATGTTTTATCTTTAAGAATATAGCCATCTTTCATAATGAGACAATAATCACCTATTCTATTACGTAATTGTGTATGTGGTGTACCTATACCAAATATATTATTATTAAGTAATTCATACGAAGGATAACACCACCAAAACTTAGCATATTTTTGTGCTTCTTGTATAAATTGTTGTTGTTTATGTGCTTTGACAAAACAAAAACGAAAACCTGATTCTCCTGTCAATGGCATAGATAAACATTCATGAAGTTGTTCAAAATCCTGTATCCACAACTCTTTATGTGGCTGTACTGTTAAAAAACCATGGTCAGCTGTAATAATAATAGTAGTATCTTTTACCTGTCGTACGATGTCTTGTATTAACGTGTCTATGGTATAGATAATATCCAACACTTCTTTACTTGTTATTCCTGTTTTATGTGCTTGCTGGTCTACTTCATACATATACATATGAGTAAACCGAGTTGCTTTTTGAGGCAAAACTTCAGCTATTTGTTTGTATGAATCCAAAGCAATACGTCGCATACCTTTATTTACATACGCATTAAAATGAGAATGAATAAATTTTTTTGAAGCGATATACGTCCCTTTAGCATAAAAACCTGGTATATGCATAATATCTTTGATATGATATCCGTCTGCATCAAGTGGATGCTTTGAAAACGTTGGATTAAAAGGTAAGGGTGAGATGATGCAACCAAATTCCTTACTATACATACGCCATCCCACCAAACCATGTTGTTGTGCGGGATAACCTGTTAAAAAAACGGTATTAGCTACTGATGTAGTAGAAAGAATTGTTGAGGTGAGTTTTTGTTTGATATGTTGGTATATAAACGTATCTTTGGGAATATGATGATATCCTAATCCGTCTATAACAATAAGCATTATTTTTTTATGTTTACATCTTATATCCAATGGTTGATACGTATGTGTTTTACCTAGATGAAAAGCTATACTACTCATAAGATTAACAATAGTATCTTTTTGA
>JBLKON010000034.1:0-9620 GCA_047602725.1 Candidatus Woesearchaeota archaeon | reverse complement strand
AACTCGAAGAAACATTACTTCGTAAAGAAATGGATATTAGAAGTCAGACGGAAAAAATGTTCGAGGATAAATTTAAGCTTGAAGAAGAGCGTTTACGTGTGCAGGGTATGCTTGAAACGGTTAAGCAAAGAGAACATTTGTTGCAGGAAAAAGAAAAAGATTTGAGAAAAGTTGATATTCGTTTGAAAAATGAAATGGTTCGTCATACGCATATTCGAGCTGAATTAGAGGATGTAGAGCGTAGAGAGCGTGAAATTGAATTAAAAGTACTTGATTTTGAAAAGCGAGAGCAAGCTTTACAGCTTATTAAACAAGATTTAGAGCATCGTAAAAAAGAAATGATTGAGATGGAACAGCAAAGCGATGTATTGTCTTTAAAGGGAGAACTTGCAAAGCAACATCAAGAGCTTGAAAAGATACAAAGTGAAATGCGTGCTAAGCAAGAGGAGTTTGAACAATTATATCAACAGCGTCAAGAGGAATTGGTGCGTATAGAAAAATTAAAACAAAAAGAAAGTGAACAAAAACAGCGTATGGATGAAGTGCTTGCTCAGATGGACAAGTTACAACAAGAGCATGAAGATGTACAAAAAACATTAAAAACTGTTAAAGAACAAAAAATTGATACTGATCAAGATGTTAAGCAGGTGTTACAACAAACAGATGCCTTATTACAACATTTACCTGATGATATTTTGGAAGCTTTTGTGAATTCAGAAAAGTTTAAACAGTTTGAAAAAGTGTTTGCAAAATATGGCATTGAATAATGATGGTTATACTTTAAGTATGATGTAATATGGTATTATATGATACAGTTTGATATCAACAAGGTGTGTTGTTGTGTATTATGTTGTGTGAATGTAGTATTTATGGTATATAAGACAAAGTAGAGTAAGACAAAGTAGAGATGTGTTATGGGATTTTTACAAAAAGCAAAGTCAAAGTCAGATCAAACACCACAAGGTGAAACTGTTACTCAACATAAGCAAGATAATACAGGAGTATTATCTAAAGAACACAAGAGTGATGATATTGTATCACCAGATGTGCAGAATGTTATTCGTGAACATAATGATGCTACTCATACATCTAAAAACAGTGAGCAAGAAAATACTACTTTTACTAAAGATAAGGTAGCTTTGGATGCTGGAAGTCATCACACACAGACTTCTTATGCGACTATAAATACTAGTACAGTTGATACTCAGGCGAGTAATGCAGTGTCACAGCAACACACAACTGAGCAAAAACCCTCTGATGTGCATGTTTCATCTCCTGTTAAAAAACCTGATGTACAAAAACAAGCACAATATATTGGTGATGTACAGAAAGTAGCTTCTCAAAATCAACCAATTCAAACTCATGCAAATGAACAAAAAACATCAATAGAAAATCAAGATCAATCATTAATGACGCAATCTATTTTGGCTGAAAAAGATGCAGTACATAAAGATGAAGTCTTATTACAATTACAAGGGTTACAAGAAGGAGAGCCTATCACAATATTTTTAGATAGAATGATTCATTTGTTAGAAGAGGCTAAGCAAAAAACACTTTCTTTTGACGTGTTAGCTTCTCAATTAGATGTTTCTTTTGGGGTTATTGAACATATTGTACGTGTGTTAGATAAAAAAAAGATTGTGCGTATTCATTATCCTCTTAATGTGTTGTCTGCTCCTAAGGTAACGTTACTTGATTTTGAAGAAGAAAAAAATAATCAATTACATTTAGCAAAAGATAAAAAATGTATTGAACAGTATACTGTACACGCTGACTATGTAACTGCTCATATTCGTATATGGGCTGTACCCTTTGAAAATACACCGATTTATGAGATTGTTCATCATGATATTTCATATCCAGTACGTTGTTTTTTAGAATCATTAGTTGAACCACTTGCTGAGCAAATTACGGGTATTAAAGATAAGGATGAAGATCCTAAAAAAAAATATATGGACGGTGCTTTGCGAGTACTGGCTAGCTCCTTACCCGGTTTACCTGAATCACAAAGGCATTTTTTAGCAGGATATTTGGTACATCGCGCTTATGGATTAGGAGAGTTAGAAATAGTTTTGGCAGACAATTGGTTAGAAGAAGTTGCTATTAATGGACATGAAGAACCGTTGTCGTTATATCATAAACGGTATGGTTGGTTAAAAACGACTAAATTTTTTGATAAAGAAAGTGAAATATATAATTTTGCTTCGCAAATTGGTAGACGTGTAGGTAAACAAATTAATACGTTAAACCCGATTATGGATGCACATTTACAAACAGGAGATCGTGTAGCAGCTACGTTGTCTCCTATTTCTACGATGGGTGATACATTAACTATTAGACGTTTTTCTCGTAATCCATGGACCGTTGTACATATGATTGATCCTAAAAATCATACCATGTCAAAAGAAGTTATGTCTTTTATGTGGATGGCTATGCAATATGAGCTTAATATTATGGTAGTAGGAGGTACTGCTTCAGGTAAAACGTCGGTACTTAATACGTTGGCATCTTTAATTCCTCCAACCAATCGTATTATTTCTATTGAAGATACGCGTGAAATTTCGTTACCTAAAGCGTTACATTGGAACTGGGTTCCTTTGGTATCTAAAAGTGCAAATGCTGAAGGTCGTGGTGAGGTAAGTATGTTAGATTTAATGGTTGCCTCTTTGCGTATGCGTCCTGATAGAATTATTGTTGGGGAAATAAGAAGAAAACAACAAGCAGAATCATTATTTGAAGCTATGCATACGGGGCATTCAGTTGCAGCTACGATGCACGCAGATACTGCTGAACAAGTTAAACGGCGTCTAACACAACCACCTATTGATATTCCAGAAAATGAATTACAGGCATTGCAACTAGTGTGTGTACAATATAGGGATCGTAGAAGAGGAGTGCGTAGAACCTTAGAAGTAGCTGAACTTTTGCCTGCAGCGCATGATGAAAAAATAAATTTAAATTATTTGTATCGATGGTTGCCCAGGCGTGATAAATTTGTTAAAGATGAACATAGTGTTCGTGTGATTGAAGATATGAATTTGCATACCGGTATGACACAGCATGAAGTTGAACAGGATTTACATGAAAAAGAACTGATATTGCAATGGATGCTTGATAACAAAATTATGGATGTAGACAAAGTTGGTCAAGTGATGAGAATTTATTACAAATATCCCAAATTACTTTTAGATACGATTAAAGATAGTGGTAATGCATCATCGTTATTTTCTATGGGAGAAGACAATGGTTAAGAATACACATGTGTTTTTGGCAGTTTTACCTTATGGTATTATACGTCCTTTGGCTTTACGGTTACGAGGAGTGGGAGCATATCTTTTACGATTTTTCCCGTATGTTGCTCAAGAATTACCCAAGACAACAATTGATTTAGAAGCAGAAGAATATGTATCTGTTGCTTTGATATCATATACTTTTTTATCCATTGTTTTTGGTTTTTTTATTTGGTTTTTAGCTTCTCAACGAGAGTTTGATGTAGTACAACAAATAGTTTTGGGAAGTGCTGTGGGATTAGGATTACTTATTATGTTGTTTATTATTGGTATGCGTATGCCTGGTATTCAAGCACAAACACGGGCTGAAGGGTGTAATAAATTTCTTATTTATGGGCTTAAAGATATTGTAGTACAAATTAATTCAGGAACTACTATTTATGATGCTATTAAGTCGGTTAGTAAAGCTGGATATCCAGAAGTGTCTGAAGTGTTTAAACGAATTGTTGATTTAGTTGAAGTTGGTGTATCTTTTCAAGATGCTTTACAGCAAATAGGTACGCAACATGGTTCGGAGTATTTACAAAAAACCATTTGGCAAATTAAAAGTAGTTTACGTACGGGTTCAGATTTATCAGCAAATTTACAAAATATTATTCAAGATTTAGATAATACGCAAAAAGCAAGTATTATGAATTTTGCACGTGAATTAAACTTGTGGTCGTTGCTCTACATGTTGTTTGCAGTTGCCATTCCTACTATTGGTAGTACGATGATGGTTATTTTGTCTACCTTTGCTGGATTTGGTTTGTCAGAAAATTTTTTTATTATGTATTTAGTTATATGTTTTATTATTCAGTTTTTACTTATTAGCTTTGTCAAAGTAAGAAGACCCGTTGTACAATTTTAGGTGAACAGATGCAAATTATACGTAGATTATATGGAAGTCTTATACATATTTTACCTAGAGATTTGCAACATAAATTTTTATTTTTAGGGCGTGTTTCAGGCTACGAACAAACATGGCGTCATATTGTAGGTAATAGTGTATTAGGTGGATTATTGTTGGCTGTCGTGTGTTGGAGTTTTGGATATTTTAATACGATTCCTGCAGTTGTAAATTGGGTGTGGTATCTGCTTGCTGTTTTAAGTATGTTGGGTGGATATGTAGGAAGCTATATTTTTCTTTTTTTTAGTGCTGAGCGAAGAACTGCACGAGTAGAGCGCGTATTACCTGATGCGTTGCAAGTTATTGCTGTTAATTTACGAGCTGGTTCAACTCCTTATGAAGCAGTTAAGGCTATTGCAGATGATCAATTTATGGATTTAGGTTTTGAAATGCAACGAGTTATCAATAAGGTTTCTGGTAACGTTTCTTTTGGTGATGTGTTGCTTACGGTTAATGAATATATTGATTCTCCTGCTTTGCATCGTTGTTTGTTGTTATTTGTTTCTTCTATAAAATCAGGTGGAAAATTAGCAGAATTATTAGAAGGGTTAGCAGTAGACATTACACAGCGTCAATCATTAAAAAAAGATTTAGTTATTAATACTAAAACAAATAGTATGTTTATTATGTTTACTATTGTTGTTGGTGCGCCGTTGCTTATGGCTATTTCTATTTATTTTGTAGATATAGTAGCAGATTTACAGGAAAATACTGGTTCTACCGCAACTATGGCAGGTTTTGGTGGTGGTGAACTTCTTATTACGTCAGGATTTTTATTAGTGGTGGCGTATGTGTTTTTATTATTGACTGCAGTGTTTGCCTGTTTGTTTGTTGGTGCGATGATTGATGGAGAAGCAAAGCGAGGTTTAAAATACGCACCTATGGTTATAGGAGCAACGTATGCAGTATTTTTTGTTGCACGTTTTTTGATTGTATACTTTTTTGGATGAATGATGAGAGGACAAGCTACTGTTGAATTTTTAGTCATTATTGGTTTATTGTTAAGTTTACTTATGATTATTGTGTTAGTTATTCAAGAACATCCCGTGTATTTATTTTCACAAGATAGACAAATAAGTCAGCAAGCGTGGAGTCAAGCGCCAGTGGGGGTGTTGTTTGCTCAACACAATGGTAGTCACCTTTTGATGGGGATACAAAATAATTTTTTAGATGCTGTACATGTGCATACTGTTAGTGTAGATGAAATGGTGTTTCCTATTAATGAGATTATTTTAGATGATATTGTTGTTATAGCTGTTCAAGTTGATAGTTATGTATCTACTATTATTCCTGTATTTAATGTGACTAGTGATGTGTATGAGGGAGAAGTGAGTTTGCAACGGAATGTGTATGTGAGTCGTTAATAATGATTAAAATAGGTGTTTTTTACGAAATATTTATAAACGCATAAACGTAAAAATTGATAGGTTAAGCCTATAGCAAAGAAGGTGAGAGAACAAATGAACATACTAAAAAGAGCACAAACTGCTACAGAATATTTAATTATATTAGCTGTTGTTATTATTATTGCATTGATTGTTGTTGGAGTTTTAGGTGGAATTCCAGGTATTGGTGGAGGATCCGCTGATTCATTAACCCATTTGTCTTGGCAAACAAATAATCAAGTAGGTATACCAAGTTTATCTATTAATACATTGGGTAATGTCACTATGACTTTAAAAAATAACCGAGCTAATAATATACGTATTGAAAATATATATATGAATGGTTCGATTTCCACTCGCGATGCAGGTGGCAGTGTGCATAGCCAAGCAGTTACTATTAATGCTGGTCAGACGTCGAGTACTATAGATTTTAATCTTGTTAATACGACTTGTCCAGGGGCAGGTGAAGGTGTTGCCTTATACATTATGATTGAGTATGAAGATTTAACTACAGGTTCCACATATAACTTCAGTAATAGAAATCAAGCATATCAAACAACTTGTGCTTCAGGATAAACTTGAAGTTTAGAGGTATAATGTGATAACTATGCATAAAAAAGCACAAACTGCAACAGAATATTTAATTATTCTGGCTGTTGTTATTATTATAGCTCTTATATTGGTTGCAGTTTTAGGTGGTATTCCTTCTATTGGTGGAGGAACAGCTGATTCGGTTACTCAGTTGTCATGGCAAACAAATAATGAAGTAGCGATACCTTCTTTAGCTATTAATACTCAAGGTAATGTTAGTATGACATTGAAAAATAATCGAGCTAATAATATACGTGTGCAAAATATTTATATGAATGGTTCTATTGGTGATCGAGATAGTGGTAGTAGTGTATATACTACACCTATTGTTATTAATGGAGGGCAAACTTCTCGGGTGGTCCATGCACAATTAGGTTCTGATATTTGTGTAGAATCTGGTGTTGATATTGCATTGTATATTATGATTGAATATGAAGATTTGAATACAGGAGCAGTTTTTAATTTTAGTAATGGTAATGAAGCATATCAAACTATTTGTGCTGCCGGATAATTTTCTTATTGCATTTTGACCTTTTTTGGTCGTAACCTTTTTAATCTCATTTTCTTCTTTTTTAGGTATGAGCCAAAATCAAAAATTGTTTGCTTATTTTTCACAACAGTTAGATAAGGGTAAATCCTGGTTATCTATTAAAGATACGTTGTATACTGCTGGTTGGCCTAAACATCTTGTTGAGCAAGCGTGTGAAGCATATGTGCAACAACAAGCAACAGGATCATTAAAAACTTCCATTGAACGTTATGTAGCTAAACAGCGTCAAAAAGGAGTGAGTGAACAAGATATTAAAGAAATGCTTAAGGATTCGTATTGGCCTTCGGAATTGATTCAAGAAGTATTGTCAGGTAAGCAGTACGAACTTCATAGTATAAAGCAAGAGGTATTGCAAAAAACATATTCTTATTTGCATAACAAATATGCTGGAAGAAAAAATCATTTTTATTCAAAATATTTAGAAAAAAAACAAGTCATTGATTTCGCTGAGCAATCACCATCAATGCAACGTAATACACAAGATACTGTATCTACAGCTTCAAAACAAGTACAACACGTGGAACAAAGAGATACTGAACAAGACTTTAGTGCACAGCAAGAACATGTAGGGACACCTCATTTTGATGAACCTCAAGGGAGACAGGATTCTAGTAGAGCTCAGGTAGCACCTCAACACGCAACGCAACAGATGAAACAACAACAATCATCAGGAGTAACGTATGTTGATGAACAAGGAAAACCTGTTACTATTCAGGCTCAAACGGTACAAGTTGCGTTACCTAAATCATTAAAGCCAGCTAATTTAGAAGAATTAGAACAACAAATGTTGACTCAACAATCCGGTTTTTATAATCCTTTAATGGTTGATAAAGTTGAATTAGCTAAAGAACCTGTGGGAGACAGAGCACAAACGGGTATTGTTGGTTTTGATGCTATTATTGAAGGTGGTTTAAAACGTAAAACAGCAACCATGATTGCGGGAGGTCCAGGCTCAGGAAAAAGTACGATGGGGTTGCAGTATTTGTATAATGGTGCCATGCAATACCAAGAACCAGGTATTTATATTACGTTTGAACAGCAAACTGATGCGTTAGTCGAAGCTGGTATTATGTTTGGATGGGATATGCAACGTGTACAAGATGAACATTTATTGGTGATTCGTGAATATACGCCTGAACAATTGCATAAAATGTTAACTGCAGGTGGTGGTTCGTTTAGAGATCTTATTGATAGTATTGGTGCTGTTCGAGTAGTTATTGATTCGATTACTGCATTTATGCTTATGTATAAGGGAGAAAAAGCACAACGTAAGGCATGTATTGATTTGTTTCATAGTTTAGCTAAATGGGGATGTACCACAGTGGTCATTGTTGAAGAGGAATATAAGAGTGGAGATCATCATTCATCAGTGTTAGAGTATGAAACGGATGGTGTTATTATTTTGTATAATGAACGTAAGGGAGATATTAGACAGCGTTCTTTAGAAATTTTTAAGATGCGTGGAACTCGTCATGCTGGACGTATTTTTCCTATGAAATTAACTCCACAAGGGTTGGTTGTGTATCCACAATGAGTATCAAAGCAATAAAAGGACAAACGTCACTAGAAACTATTGTTATTTTGTCTTTATTTTTAGGTATTCTTATTGTTATTTTGCTTTCTAATACATCTTTTTTATCTATTAGTAATGCAAAACATCATGCTGAGCAAACGACTATTGCTTTAGACACGTTAACACAGCGTATGCAGTATGTGTATCATCAAGGTGTAGGTGCTCAACAAACAGTTACGTTGCGTCTTCCTCCTAATTTTATTAATGCTACGTTGCAAGATAAAACCGTTGTTTTTCGTATGGCTGTTCGAGGTGGTAATCAACAAGAAGTATTTAGAAATATGCCTTTTAATGTGAGTGGTCAATTACCAAATCGTGCGGGAAGTTATGTGGTAGTGGTGCGTGCTGTTGAGTATGGGGTTAATGTAACATATGTACAATAAAAAAGGACAGGTGTCATTAGAATTTGTCGTAATTTTAAGTGTATTGGTGTTGTTTTTAATTGCTTTTTTTACAGTACTTTCTTCTATGCGTTCGCAAGTGTTATTTGATGCGCAAGTGTATCATGCGCAACGTGTAGGACACGGTTTGGCTCATGGTCTTGTGTTAAGTGAATTGTCTGGTGTTGCCATAGATGTTTTTGTACCTACCCGTTTAGATAATGTAGCTAATTATACGTTAACAGCTCAAAATCATTCTTTACTTTTTGTATGGGATTCAGTGTTACTCATAAGTTTGCCTACGTATGTTGAATATACGGTTATTAATGAATCAATAAGTGTCTTGGGGGATTTTTCATGATACAGCATACACCAAAAAAGGGGCAAATTATTTCTATTGATGTCATTATTGGTTTTTCTTTGTTTTTAATTGTGGTACTGAGTTTGTTTTGGATGTGGCATCAAATGCGGTTAGAGGATGCAACACAAGATGTGGTAACACGTAGGGCTGGATTGTCATTGTTTTATACGCAAGGTGAGCCTGTGTATTGGCATACACAAGAGACGTTTAATCGTGTGGGTGTGTTGAGTGGTGTGTATGTTGATATGGATAAAATAGAAGCGCTTAATACTAGTAATCGTGTACCTTATGTGTTAGGTATACGTGGATATGATTGGGGATTTTGGTATGCATTGTATGATGATAGTTGGCAAGATGAAGTGGTAGTTCGAGCATTAGATAGTATGGTCATACAACAGTATAGGCATGTTGGTGTGTTGTCTAATGGTACGCTTGTGTTGATGGTGTTGCAGGTGGGAGATGGTATGTTAAGTCAGAATTTTTTTCCAGATGTCATAGAAAATGATGAATGGATATCTATTAGTACGTGTGGTCAATTTTATGGTATTAGAAATAATATGTCTGGTAAATATAGATTGATCAATGATATAGATTGTTCTAG
>JBLKON010000033.1:0-9676 GCA_047602725.1 Candidatus Woesearchaeota archaeon | reverse complement strand
ATTTTACGGTGGAAACTCCAAGAACAATGCAGTGTGCGTATGATACAGTAAACAAACCATTTGATCAAATGATTCCCTTTACGTGGAGTGATGGGTTCACTCATAGTGGTATGGCTCAATTATATGAAAATCCCATTGATTATTTTGTAAAATGTAAAGAAGCAAATACTGTTATTAATGAACCGAATCCAGCAGTCTTTACTTTAAAATATGACACGAGTAAACCTCGTATTAGTGGTATTAGTTTATCTCCAGGTATTCAAAATAAAGTAGTAGAAAGACCACTCCAAACAACATTATCTTTAGATACAGATATTGATGCACGATGTGAATATATGCTTAACAATGTAACACATGCTTTTGATACTGGATTTACCAAAAAACATACTGTATTTATAGAAAATTTACAAGACAAAACAACATATGATCTTAGTATTAGTTGTTATAGTAGGGCATTAGTAAAATCAGATATAAGTCGTTATAGCATCATTGTAGATACAGCACAGCGTGGAGATATTACATTTAGTAGTCCACAAGCATTTGTAAGTAACAAAACATTTACTTTGGCTTTACAAACACAACAAGATACACAATGGTGTAGGTGGTCATTTTCTCAAAGCCAAATAAATAATGACATGCAAAGAGTTTCAGCAAGACAATATAGTGAAAATATAACAGTACAACAAGATGGAACATATACTATATATGTATCATGTGTGGGATCAGATGCACGTATATTGCGTGGACAAAAAACAGTTAATGTATACACACAGCCTGTTACTTGTGAAGATGTAACAGTAGTAGTTCCTCAAACATCTCCATTTAGAGATAGAATCCCAGTAGAAGTATATACTAATAAAACATTACAACATATACAAGCAATAGTTGGTACTGCTAGATATCCTCAAGCAGGTTGGAATATGTCAGATATACAAAACATCTCTAATTATGAATCGTTTAGTATTACCGGTCTTAATCTATCACTAGAACAAACATATTATGTTAATTATCGTTTACAAGCAGCAACGCTTTCAGAGTGGTGTGTAAGTAATGGTACAAAAGTTATGACAAATGCAAGTATACCAAGTAGTCCAACAAGTATAGTAAGTATAGTTATGGAAAAAACAAGATATACTTCGCAAGATACTATACGTGCATTGGTGAACTTTTCTAGTACACAAGCATTATCAGTACCATATCATTATTATATTAATAACAAAAGACATGAAGGTAGAACACTTAATTTAAGTGGAACAGTGCAAGAACAAATTGAATTAGGTACCTTACAAGAAGGAAATTATGAACTGAAAATAGTATTAGGTCAACATGAACGTATACAAAATTTTAGAGTTGACTGTACATCAGGAATCGATTGTTTTTGTGATAGAAATAACTGTGAAGACAATCAATCAATCATACCAGGTACCTGTACAGATGGCATCAAAAATGGTTTAGAAACAGATGTTGATTGTGGTGGACCAGATTGTTTAGGGTGTGAATTAACAAAACAATGTCAAATACATAGTGATTGTAGAAGTGGAAATTGTCAAGCAGGTATCTGTGTAGCACAGACACGTACACCGGATATACAAGAAGAAAGTTCATCATTATTATGGATGTTACTTATCTTACTACTTATAGTGTTAGCATTAGCAGGTGGAGGATTATACTATTATACACAAATATATCAAAAAAAGACACAAATAAAATCTTCGTCTTCTAAAAGCTCAACAACACTTCCACCATTAGGCTCAACTAACAAACAAGCTCCAGCTCCAATTGCTCCACCTAAAAGTGCAAAACAAAAATTAAAAGAAGCATTACAGAAGAAATTAAAGGCACATGTTGATGATAAAGTAAAACAAGACCATAGTAAAGTATTTTCAGCATTTAGTGAGGATAAAGATAAACCACAAAAGGACATTAAAGATAATAATAAAAACATAGATAATAATGATAAGATAAAGAATAAGACAATAGATGATAAAATAAATGATGCAAAAACACAAATAATACATAAAAAAGAAGATAGGAATGTAGTTGACCCAAAAAGTAAAAAAGAAGAAAGTATGTCTGATATGGATAAACTAAAGTCAATCAATACAGGATCAAATATTGATGCCATACGGTCAATTATTCAAAAAAATAAAAAAGCAAAGGATAGTTTAGAAAAGTTAAAAGCATTAAATACAGGTAAAAAAGATGAATAAAAAGATCAATAAAAAAGCAGTAGATACCAACCAAATGTTTGTATTTGTCATTTCATTAGTTATTGTAGGGTTAGTCTTGTTGTTTGGAACAAGAACAATACTACAATTTAATGATAGACAATCAGAGATTCAATATTTACAGTTTCAAAATAATTTAGAAGATAGATTTGAAAATTTGCGGTATGGAGAAACTCGCTATGTAGATATGCGTGTACCAAGACAATTTAGGCATATTTGTTTTATTGATATTTCAGATGAGTTAAGAGGAAGCTTACCAGGACAAACTCGTAACGTTACAACAGATGATAATGTCCATCACAGACCCATAACAAGTACCTGGGAAGATATTGTTGACAGAGGTTCTCAAATTCGTTTTAACGTATTTTTAATTGAACAACAAGTCTCCAGGCAATTTTATGTGGAGAATCTACATATAAATAGTACAAAGGGCTACGAATGTTTTGATATTATCAATAAAAACTTACAGTTTTATGTAGAAAATAAAGGAACCTATAAAGAATTGAGGGCAGTAACATAAAGATGAATAAAAAAGCAGCATTTGCTATGCAAATACATTGGGTATTTGTCTTAATTGCAGGAGGTATAATTCTTTTATTTTTTATTACCGTCATAACCTCATACAGAGGCACAGCAGACACCAAAATAGCAGTTGATATGTTGCAAAACATGGATACGCTTTTTGCTGGTGCTCAAGCATCAGATAATACGTTAAGTACAGTAGATATGCCTCCACAAGTAGAAGTTATAGTAACATGTGATGTGTCCTCACAAATTGCCATAGGAGGTACGAGTGCCTCGCGAAATGTAGAACAACTTCTTGTTTTTTCTCGTTCTGAACTCAGTGCTCGCCAACTTACATTTTTTACCAGAATGTTACGTATGCCCTTTATTGTAGGAAATGTATTATATGCAGCAGAAAGTAATATGCGTTTTTATGTTCCTACAAGTAAAGTAGATGACTTTGTAGGTATCATACCAGAGCAATTTATGATTGTTACCTATGATGATATAAATCACATACGTATAGATGGAACAACAGCTATTGTAGTAGATGATCATACAGTTATGAATGATATAGGAACTGACGAGCAATTAGTACGTGCTATGCGTAGGCATGATGTACGAGTAATACGTTATCAAGGTTCTATTCATGAAGGTAGTGCACATATACACAGGTCAAGAAGAGGAGAAAGAAATTTGCAAGATACAGGAAATATGGAATATAACAATCATATGTTATTTATGGGAATATTATTTTCTGAAAGCGCAGAATTTTATGAGTGTATGCAAAAAAAGATTATAGAGCAAGTTGGCATTCAACAACGATTACTTCAGAAGCGTTTGGATATTTATATTAATGGAATAGATGGGGAGCTTGCTGTCAGCGATCAATTTTGTAAAACACAGTATGAACAAGCAAGTACTTTGTTAAACAATAATCCTTTATCAGTCCAACAACAAGCACAATTACAACAATATAATAGACAAATCAATACAAGATCGTGTCCTAGTATATATTAACATGAAAGCACAAATAAAAATGTTTGAAACCGTTGCCGTTGTTATTGTCTTTTTCTTTTTAATAGCTATATCTTTACGTTTTTATGCATCAGTTGAAATGAGTAATTTTGAAAATATGCAACAGCGATTTAATCAGTTAGATTCTTTAAAAATCTCTATGATTGTCAGTAATTTACATGAAATTAAATGTAGTATTAGCGGGGTACAAAGTGGTCCCTGTTTTGATATGCATAAATTGCATGCATTTAGGCAATCCATGGAAATACCAGAAGTAAATGCCTTTTATACGAGTATGATAGGGTATGCAAATATTAGCGTAACTATGTTTGGTGCATCTTCTCACACTATATCTGTATATGAACACATTCCTGATAATTATACGGGAACGTTAATGCCAAGTATAGTACCTATTGTGGTAGAAAATAGTATAACACGTATTAAACATTTAGGATTTTTACGAGTGGATATATATGAGGACGCAAACTGAAATTTTAGGATTAGTTATGGTCGTTTTACTTATTTCAGTAGGTATGCTCTTTGTTATTTCTTTTATGGTATTGCGAGATTCTCCTCAATTGCAAACAGCATATATTGATGAAAAAACAGCAGAGTATTTTACCAGCGCATTGTTAGAAGCAACATCTGATTGTAGAGAAATTGGCTATCGAAGACTTATTACTGATTGCGTAGAACGATCCAGTGGAAGCAGAATACGATGTGATGATGGTAATTTTGCACATGATAGTTGTGTGCACCTTAATGATTCAATACGTAGATATTTACATACGTTATTAGGAGACAAGGGTTATCAATATCATTTTAGAGTTGTTTCACAGCAACAAACCCCTATAAGTATGGAAATGGGGGTAGGATCAAACACGAATTTCAATTGTAGACAACGTAATGTACAATATAGTGAACGCGTATTACTACCAAATGCTGGAAATATACGTGTTATTTTACAAATTTGTCGTTAACGTTTCAATTTTTCACTAATACGACTTAATTCTTGTACATTTTCAGTAAATAAAGGTAAACTTTTGGAAAATACCATTTCCATTGCATTGAGTTGAGAACCCACGTTAGTCATTGTTTTGTCGTAGTCTCCAATTTTTCCTAAAATAGCTTGATGAACCTGACTAAAATCATGTTCTAAATGAGCAATAGATTGTTCTAATTTAGCCATTTTTTGGTCAACTTTATCTTTCCAAGTAGATAATTTATCCATATTCTGTTTAATTTCACGCCATTTTTCTTCAATAACTTGCTCAATAAGCTCTTCAACATTATCATCTTGTTGAGAAGGCGCAATACCTTGGGGATTCATCTGCATAGGATTTTGAGGCGGAGTAAACGGAGCAGGTGATTGAGGTTGTTGTTGGTGCATATCAGCCATATTAAGTGCTTCAAAAATGTCATGAGAAGAATGACCTTGTTGTTGTAGTTGCTGGACAATTTGATTCGTACTTAAGCCTTGATTTCTTAACATCGTAATGTGTTGTATAGGTATACTCATGGTTTTTGCCTCCTTTCTAATTCGTCTTGTACAATATCACGAATTAATTTTTGTGCTTGATTTATGGTAATAAAACGTATAGGTTCCCACAGATTTATATACTTTTGTAACGTATCAACCTCTTCTTTTTTAGCGCATCCTTGTAATTCTTCAATAATAATACGAACATTTTTTTTAACATCAGATATATCAGTACGCATACTGCTTAATTCCTCTTCAAAAGAACCAATAGAAACACCGGTTTTTTTTTGATGCTCTAAAATAGACTGATCTAAAAGTTGTTGACGTTTCCTAATATTTTCCATTAATTCTTCAAGAAGCTTGAGTCTACGAGCCAAATTACCCATTTGTGGTCCACTTTCAAGTGGTGGAAGAGGTTGTTTTGGTGGGGAAGTAAAATTCATAGAGTCTTTATGGTGTGTAATTTTATAAAACTTATGGCAATGATAGGGTAACACAGTAACCAGAGGGTTATATTTAAATACTGTATCATCTTATATTTGCTAAAAGGGGTTAGTATGGCTGAACAGGGAATTTCTTATCAATTAGTACGTAGAGGCGAAGATGCTATTTTGTATTTTGACTGTGAGAAATGGTCAAATGTACCTGTTGTTGAAGATCAGTCAAGAATAATGGCAATAAGTATAGAAAAGTTGCAAGAAGTGCGAGGCGCAACAAAAATTATTTTTTCTCAACGTCGAGAATATGAGTATGACTATGAACAAACGATGCTTTTGTATGAAATTGCACGTTTGCATGCAACACTTACTAATGATAAGCAGTATTTTTCGCTTACTAAATATGCATCAACCTATCAGCCTTCTCAGCGTATTGTTGGAGAATTACTTATACGCATTCAACAACTTATGTTACAAAAAATAAAAGAAGATCCTCTTGCTGTTTATGTTGAATTAAAACGATTGCATAGAAAAATTGCTATTGATAGCAAAAATGCAACAGATAGTCGCATCCAAGTAACCTATCAAAGTATGAATGGATTAGTTGAGGATTTGTTGGGTAAGTTAGAACATACCAAGCTTATTGCGCAATTAAAACATCAATTGGCTGCATATCATCTAGGAGATCGTACTTTATATAAACAAGTGTTTGCACCTGTTATTCGTCCTGATTTTATGTATACTAAATTAATGGCTTCGTACCCTCAAGATGGACAAGAAGTCGGGAGTTTTATTATTGGAGATGATGTAGAAGTTACTATTTTTAAAGTTCCTAATCAAGTTCAGTATTTATATCATGTCAATGCTCCAGAGTTTAGGTTAAGTGATGAAAAATATGATTTGTTAGATAGTGCACGAACCGTTATGGCTGAACATAAACCAGAACGTGGTGATTTTGTTGATCCTCAACGTATGCGAGAAGTTTTTTTTAATGTAGGGTATGATTTAATTCGTGAACTTGCCCAATTTAAATCAATTACATTAGCTGAAGATGAACATGTACAATTAACCAATATTTTACTTCGTTATACTGTGGGTTTTGGATTAGTTGAAGTGTTATTGCAAGATGAACAAATGCAAGATATATCGGTAAACAGTCCACAGGGAAACACTCCCATTTTTATTGTGCATGGTTTGTATGATGAATGTGTAACCAATATTATGCCCACTACAGAAGAAGCAGAAAGTTGGGCAACAAAATTGCGTTTAATGAGTGGAAGATCTTTAGATGAAGCAGATCCTATTTTAGATACAGAAATAGAATTTCCTTTTGCAAACGTGAGAGTTGCAGCAGTTACGGAACCACTTAATCCAACAGGATTAGCTTTTTCTTTTAGAAGACATAGAAATAGACCTTGGACATTACCTTTGTTTATTAAATATAAAACAATTACACCACTAGCTGCGGGGTTGCTTTCTTTTTTAATAGATGGAACTCGTACTATGCTTATTGCAGGTACACGTAGTTCGGGTAAATCTTCGTTATTGTCAAGTGTATTAGTTGAAATTATGCGAAGGTATAGAATTATTACCATTGAAGATACGCTGGAATTACCTACTACGCAAATGAGAAAATTAGGATTTAATATACAACCTCTTAAAGTTGCAAGTTCTTTGGGATCTGGACATACCAATGAAATGTCAGCAGAGTCAGGAATTCGTAGTACGCTGCGTTTGGGAGATTCTGCACTAATTGTAGGAGAAGTGCGTAGCGGTGAAGCTAAAGCATTATATGAGGCAATGCGTGTTGGGGCAGCTGCAAATGTAGTTGCAGGTACTATTCACGGGGATTCTCCTTATGGTATTTTTGACAGAGTTGTTAATGATATTGGAGTTCCTAAGACTTCTTTTAAGGCAACAGATATTATTGTTATTGCAAACCCTATTCGTTCTGCTGATGGATTGCATAAATTTCGCAGAGTACTTAGTATTACAGAAGTGCGTAAAGATTGGACAGACGATCCTCATACTGAACATGGTTTTATAGATTTGATGAAATATAATTCAGCAACTGATCAATTAGAGCCTACTGATGCCTTATTAAATGGAGATTCAGATATTTTAAAGCTTATTGCAGGAAATATTAAAGAGATGGCTGGAAAATGGGATAATGTTTGGGAAAATATTCAACTGCGAGCACGTATTAAAGAAGCAATTGTTGATATTGCTCAACAAGAAGCAGACAATGAATTATTAGAAGCTGAATTTGTAATTGCATGTAATGATGAATTTCATAGATTGTATGAAAAGTTTTTACAAAAAACAGGCCCACTAGATAATGATGCACTTTTTTTTGAGTGGAAAGAGTGGGTTCAGAGACAGGTAAGAAAACGCAAGCTTGCTTTAGAATCAACATGAATAGGGATGAATTTTATCACAAGCTCAAGGCAAAATTTGAGAAAGAAGTCCAACAAAATTTACACAATAAAGAAATTCGTTCTGTAGATTATCAAACATTTAGGTCAACTTTTATAGCAAAACATCAAAATTTTTATGAAAAGGCTTGTGGCTTTTGTGAAAAAATTTATGCAATAAAACCTGATGCTAAAAAAAAAGAACAATTGCAACGCTCTATTGATGCATCACACTTGCATGTTACTCCAGAAGGTACGTTATCTTTTGCAGTATTTGTTCCTTTAGCAGCTATGCTTTTGGTTATGATTGCCATGCTTTTTGTGGAAAGTTTATTTCTAATCTTTTTTTTTATGATGTTTTCAGGTATTAGTATATTACTTTTTATGAATTTGCCCGATTACTTTGCTGATGCTTGGAGAATGAAAGCATCAAATCAAATGATTTTAGCTGTGTTTTATATTGTGACCTATATGAGACATACCTCAAATTTAGAGCGAGCTATTGAATTTGCATCAAATCATTTACAACCGCCCATGTCTTTAGATTTACAAAAAATATTATGGGATGTAGAAAATGGAAAGTATCCACGTGTACAAGAATCCTTAGAGTCTTACTTAGCAAATTGGACAACATATAACGATGAATTTATAGAAAGTATGCATATTATTGAAGGTTCTTTATTGGAAGAAAATGAACAAAAACGCTTAGAGTCTTTAGATAAAGCATTAGACATTATGCTTTCTCAAACGTATGAAAAAATGTTGCATTACGCACATGATTTACAATCACCCATTACCTCATTACATATGTTTGGTATTATTTTGCCCATTTTAGGTTTAGTTATTTTACCTTTAATGGTAAGTTTTATGGAAGATATTTACTGGTATCATATTGCTGTGATTTACAATATAGGTTTACCTGTTGCTGTATATATTATGGGAAAAAACATACTGAGAAAAAGACCTACAGGATACGGAGCTGTTGATATTATTGAAGATGTAAGTGAAAAGAAAAAATTATCGCCAACTTTTCTTGCAAGTGTTGTTTTTGCTTTTTTATTTTTAGTGGGGTTAACACCCATTTTAATGCACACTTTTGGAGTAAGTGATTTTGGATTTGGGTTAGATGTAGACCCAGCAATTAGTTCATGTGGAAAAAGTTATTGTTTTTTAGATTATATTACCTCTGATACTGGTTCAAATGCAGGATCATTGGTAGGTCCTTTTGGTTTAGGTGCAGCAGTTATGAGTTTATTTATCCCTTTCTCTTTTAGTATGGCTTTTTTTATTTATTTTAGTATGCGCTCTAAAAATACCATTAAAATACGTGAAGAAACCCAACGCTTAGAAAAAGAATTCTCACATGCTTTGTTTACTTTTGGTAATAGATTAAATGATGGATTGCCTGCAGAAATGGCTTTTGCTGATGTTGCCAATAATTATCCTAATACTATTTCTGGTAATTTTTTTATGTTAGTTGCTTACAATATTCAAAAATTAGGCATGAGTATTGAACAAGCCATAAATGATACCAAATATGGTGCATTAAAAACGTATCCTTCAAGTTTAATTCAAAGCTCTATGCAGGTATTAACA
>JBLKON010000032.1:0-9770 GCA_047602725.1 Candidatus Woesearchaeota archaeon | reverse complement strand
AAAAAGTAGAAGATATTTTGTTGTATAACAAACGCCCAGTAAAAAAAAAACAACCGATTACCGATACCTCTGTTATAGCGTGTGTCAGAACATCATTACCATGTTTACCTGAAGTGTCTCCATCATACAAACGTAATATTGAAGCATTGTATGAGCATGCAAACTATTTAGATGCACCCGAAAATCAATATTGGAGGACTCTTTTAGATGTATGTAGTGGAAAAATGGGGTGGGAGTGGAGTAAACGCATGAGTGGCATAAAGTATCTTTTAGAAAAAGATGAAGCATGTCAACATCCAGACATGATGTATTTTTTACAAAAGACACTAGCCAATCATAGATATTTACGCACCACACATCCCCTTAAACATGCACAACTACAATCCTACTTATGCAAAAACTCAAACAACATATCACAAACGTTATTGCCAGCCATCAGCCAAGAAGTTGTACAAGCAGTCTAGATATTCCTTTAGAGGATAGACTGATTCTTGATAGTGTAACCCATGTCTTGACAGAAAAACAACTAAAAGCACTGCACAAAAAGGGAGCCAATCTCTTGCATATCATCAGTATGGATGTGATGTATGGAGCATCAAAACGGTTTTCTGAAATAAAAATTAATAGATATAATCCACAACTTACCAAAGGCTATAATCCACATGCAATATTGGTTGCTGGATATATTGAATCACAACTACGCACTACATTAGCAAAATATTATGCAAGTGTAGCTACGTCCACTGTAGATTTACAAAAAGCAATGTTACCAGAACAAAAAAAAGAAATATGGAAAAATTATGTGCGTTGTTTATGAGCAACTAGTAAGGTAATGTCAATTAATCTATTAGCATAGCCCCACTCATTATCATACCACGCAACTATTTTTACTAAATTTCCATCAATAACGTTAGTAAGGGTACCATCTACTACACATGAATGTGCATTGCCTACAATATCACTAGATACTAAAGGATCTTCACTATACTCAATAACACCTTGTAAATGATGTTGAGCAACATTATTCAATAATTCTTTAATAGCTTGCACTGTGGTTGCTTTTTGTACTTCACACACAAAATCAGTAATAGAACCAACTGGTGTCGGTACACGTAGTGCTATACCATCCAATTTTCCTTTTAGATGTGGCAATACCTGTGCAACAGCTTTAGCAGCACCAGTACTAGTAGGAACAATGTTAACTGCTGCAGCACGAGCTCGTCGTAAATCTTTGTGAGGAGAGTCTTGTAAACGTTGGTCAGCAGTGTAAGCGTGTACTGTGGTCATGAATCCTTTTACCACACCAAAATTATCATCAAGCACTTTGACAATAGGTGCCAAACAATTTGTTGTACAGCTAGCATTTGAAATAATTTTATGATCTTTGGTTAAGGTGTTTTCATTAATACCTTTTACAATAACAATATCTGCATCATTACTAGGAGCAGAAATCATTACTGCTTTTGCGCCTGCTTCTAAATGTTTTTGTGCACCTTCGCGTTTAGTAAACAAACCAGTCGATTCAATAACAACGTCTACATCTAAGTGTTTCCATGGTAATTCTTGAGGATTACGTATAGCATATACAGGAATCTTTTTGTTGTTAATCGTTAACGAGTTTTCATCATAGCTTACTGTGCCACTAAATTTTCCTTGTGCAGAATCGTGTATCAGTAAATGTGCAAGTGTTTTGGTGTCAGTAATATCATTAATAGCAACAACATTCACATCACGTTGTGCTAAAATTCTCATTGCCATGCGTCCAATACGCCCAAATCCATTAATTGCTATATTCATAAGTACACCCCTTATGAAGATAATTATGACGCTGTAGGTTTAAAAAGGTTATGAGGTGCTGGTATGTCCAGAAAAAATAATCTGTTCTACTAGTGTTAAGAATATCGGGATTAATGAAGTAAAGATTTAAATACTAACACTATATTCTATAGTCTATGGTAACAAGTATACAGTTGTCCGAGCAAACAAAGCATATCTTAGATAATTTAAAGAAAAATAAAAAAACTACGTATGAACAAGTTATTCTTATGTTACTACAAAAACAGGCACCTAAAAGTTTAGCAGGAAAATTTCCTCAATTAGCTTCATGGAAAAGAGAAGAAGATCGTGAATGTACTTGATACCTCAATTTGGATAGATTATTTAGCACAAGCAAAATATGTTGCTTATGTTGAAAAGCCACATTATATATCTAGTATGTGTATTGCTGAATTAATTGATGTTGCCCTAAGAAAAGGGATAGATGTAGATGCATTATTGGAATTTGTAAAAAGTAAGAGTATCATTGTACCAGTAGATGTAGGCATTGCAAAAAATGCTTCATATGCAAAGCAAAAGTATAGAACTACTGCAAATACATTTGGTTTAGTAGATGGTATTCATTTGAGTACAGCTGATAAAAAAAATTCTATGTTAATAACCAGAGATAAAGATTTTTTAGGAATAGCTAATGTAATAGTTATCAAAACATAAGGTGTTTAATACCCCATAACAGTAAGTTGTTCGATTCTTGAAAAATGTTTAGTGTTTTTAGTGATAATGGTGGTGTGTCCATATGCAAGACAGGTTCCTGCTATAAGACAATCAACATCTTCAATGGTTAATCCCTTTACTATAAGGTTTGCTGATATTTGTGCCGCAAAAAAAAGAGCTTTTTCATGTAAAGTGAGTATATGAAATTGTTGTAAGTATTGTATATGTCTCAAATATGTGTGTTCAGGATATCCTCTGAGATAAAGTCCTCGAATATATTCATAAGCAGAAAGTTGAGAAATGGCATATTTTTTTTTAGTATGTAATAATGCTAATAATGCCTGTTCTCCTTTTGCTAAATCTATAATAGCTGAAGTATCCAGTACTATCATAATCTATACCCTTTATGTTTATCTCTAATAGTTGCTATATCATTATGCATTTGTTTAGCTTCATGCTCACTGAGTATACCTACATAATGAAATAGTGAGTCATTTTGAGAAGGAATAACTCGTTTAATAACTTGAGAAAAACTTTCATTTTTCCGTTTTTGTTGGACTAAAAGGTCATAAGCATCTTGAGTAATGGTAATAGTTTTGGTTGCCATATACAAGTATGTGTACACATATGTTTATATGTTTTATGGGTATAGAATTGTTTTATTGATTAGGTGGCGATCTATTTTTTTGAATTTGGTGTATAGAGATGTGTATACAAATATCATACAGATATGAATTTATTTTTTAAAAAGCAAAAAATAGTAAAAATAAAAAAAATTATCTACCTAATTTTTTTTCTAATGCATTAATCGCAATAGCGGTTTTAATAACCGTATCAGGATTTAAACTCATAGTTTGAATACCACATTGTACAACAAACTCAGCAAATTCAATATAATCTGAAGGGGCTTGTCCACAAATACCAATATATTTACCTTTTCTATTTGCTGTTTCAATAACTTGTTTAACCATGAGTTTTACCGTTTCATCACGTTCGTCATAGACATGCGCAACTAATTCGGAATCACGATCAACACCTAACAATAATTGTGTTAAATCATTTGTTCCAATACTAAACCCATCAAAAATATCTAAAAATTGGTCTGCTAAAATAACGTTAGAGGGAATTTCACACATACCAATAACGCGCAATCCGTTTTCTCCTTGTTTTAAACCAAATTCAGCCATGGTTGCAATAACTTTTCTAGCTTCACCAATGGTTCTTGGAAACGGAATCATAACTTCCAAATTAGTTAATCCCATCTCTTCACGAATCTTTTTAATTGCTCTACATTCTAAACCAAATGCTTCTTTGTAACGTGGGTCATAATATCGAGAAGCACCACGCCATCCAATCATAGGATTATCTTCAGCTGGTTCAAATTGTTTTCCACCAATTAAATTAGCGTATTCATTTGTTTTAAAATCAGACAGACGAACAATAACTTTTTTAGGATAAAATGCAGCTGCAATCATACCTACACCTTCAGCTAATTTTTCCACAAAATAGTCTCCTTTGTGAGGATACCCAACAGTTAAATCAGTAATATGTTGTTTCACTTGTTCATCTTGCAATTCATCAAAACGCAATAAAGCCAAAGGATGGACTTTTATATACGAATTAATAATAAACTCTTCACGTGCAAGCCCAACTCCTTCACAAGGTAAAAAGCTTTTTTCAAAAGCTTGTTCTGGAGATCCTAAGTTCAACATAATTTTTGTTTTAGGTGAAGGCAAAGAACTCAAATCAGTTTCTTTAATACTAAACTTTAATTTACCTTTGTAAATAACACCTTCGCTTCCTTGTGAACAATCAACAGTAACATCTTGACCGCTTTGTAATTTTTCTGTACCATTGTTCGTTCCAACCACACAAGGAATGCCTAATTCTCTACTAATAATAGCAGCGTGACATGTTCTTCCACCGCGATTAGTAACAATAGCACCTGCAATTTTCATGATAGGTTCCCAATCAGGATCAGTCATATCAGTAACTAATACTTCACCAGCTTTAAAGTCATGAATATTGTGTACATCTTTAATGACATGTACATTGCCTTGCCCAATACGTTCACCAACAGATTTTCCTTTAATAAGTACTTCTCCTTGTTCTTCTAAAATATATTCTTTAAGAGTATTTTGATCTTTTTGTGAATGTACCGTTTCTGGTCGAGCTTGTACGATAAACAATTCACCAGACTTTCCGTCTTTTGCCCATTCCATATCCATAGGTTTAAATTTACCAGCTTTTGCAGAATAGTGATCCTCAATAGTTAACGCCATTTGAGAAAGTTGTAATACTTCATCATCATTGAGAACTAATGTTTTACGTTCTTCAGGAGCTACATCTATGTTTTTGGTTGGATGTTTTTGATCAGAGGTGTAAATCATTTTAATAGCTTTTTCACCAACTTTTCTCATAACAATAGGGCGTTTTCCTTCGCGTAAGGTTTGTTTATACACATACCATTCGTCAGGATTAACTGCTCCTTGCACCACATTTTCTCCTAAACCATATGCACCCGTAATATAGACTGCATCTTTGAATCCAGATTCAGTATCAATACTAAACATAACACCACTACACGCAATGTCAGAACGTACCATTTTTTGTACAGCAATACTCAAAGCAATAGAAAAGTGATCAAATCCTTTATCTTGCCTATAAGAAATAGCACGATTGGTAAATAAAGAAGCAAAACATCGTTTACAAGCGTCAATAACACTATCAGGACCATGAATGTTTAAGTAAGTATCTTGTTGTCCCGCAAAACTTGCATCAGGTAAATCTTCAGCAGTTGCCGAAGAACGTACTGCAACATCTACTTGTGATCCATATTGTTTTTCTAAATTACTATAAGCTTCAATAATAGCTTGTCTTAATTCTGAGGGAAATTCTAAATTTCTGATAAGATCTCGTACTTTTGCACCGCGTTCTTGTAAGTTTTTCAAGTCGCTGGTATTTAAGTCACTTAAGATGTCTTTGATTTGTTGTGCAGAGTTTGTTTTTTCTAACAAATAGCGATATGCATATGCAGTTACAGCAAACCCATTGGGAATGCGTACACCTTTTGGTGTTAAATGTCGATACATTTCTCCTAAGCTAGCGTTTTTACCGCCCACTAAAGGAACGTCTTCGATGCCTAATTGATCAAACCATAAAATAAATTCATTGTGTTTATCCATAATAATCCCTCATTTAAAAAAGACTAAGATGGCTATATAAAGATTGTTGAGTATTATATAATGGTAAGAAAAATATGGTCAGTAATGTAGTCTATCGATACATAAGAATACTTGCAATAACCATAATATCAACAATCATCCATAATATATTACTTATTAAAATAGGATACAATTTGTGAACATATCCATACACAGTCCAAATACTAGCTATGACAAGAAAAGCACACCAGGTAAAAAGGTTTAATCCAGAAACGTCTTGGGTTATCCAACCAGTAAGAGCTTGAGGAATTGCCATGAGTGGTGCTGCTGTACCAATAACATAAATTAATTTATCTAAAAAATACACGCCCCGTCGTTTAGTAATGCCAAACATAACGTTTTTTTTATGAGGTACTATAAAAAACTTTGCAAACACAATATTTATATATGCAAAATAAAAAAAAATACTATGCCTCAACAAGATCTTGCAAAACAAATAGCACTTATTCAAAAAAGGCAAAATGATTTTGCTAAACGTGTTGAGCGTATTGAATCATATTTAGACCTAAAGCCAATAGATGCAAAACCTCTTATTGAAGAGCAAACACCTAGAGCACACAAAAGAGAATCCCCCCAAACATCTAATCCCCTAAGTATAATAATTCCTATTGGTCTTATTGTTATTGGTGTATTTTTGGGGTTTGCTGGATTCGGCTTTTTTGCAATCATGTTATTTTTTGTAGGTATTCTAGCATTATTGTTTTCTAATACATCACAAGATGGGCCAGAAAAAAAAACATCATCTCCAAAACAACATATTAAAAAAACTGAACACACCTCTCACAAGGAGCCAGTACAACACACTTATCATATCAAAAAACATACATCTACTTCACATGCATCTACTTCACATGCATCTACTTCACATGCATCTACTTCACATGCATCTACTTCACATGCATCTACTTCATTAGAGCAAAATATCGGAGCTAAGTTTTTTGCTGGTATTGGTATTTTTGCTTTAGTTATAGGTATTGGGCTTTTTTTAAAATATGCAATAGACAATAACTGGATAAGTCCCTTATTTCGAGTCTTATTAGGAGTTGGTTTTGGTGTAAGTATTATTGCTTTAGGTCATGTGTTATCACATAGAAAAATACTTACCAATTGGACACATGTAGTTATTGGTGGTGGTTTTGCTATTGTTTACTTTGCTGTATATGCTGCGTATCATTTTGAACATTATAGGCAAGCTATCGGCATGAGTTTGCTTATCAACTCTATTTTACTGTTATTAGTTGCAAGTATTGGTTTAGTTATGTCATTGCGACATAACAGCTGGATACTAGTAACGTATTATATTCTTTTAGGATACATAACCTCATGGTTAAGCTTACATATCGATGCATTAGGTATTGTGTATTTGTTACTTATTACATTAGTTGCAGGATTGATAAGTGCATACAAACAATGGCCTTATGTGGCAGTGATGAGTACAGTTGTTTCTTTGCTCTCATATGCAATCATACAATATACTATGTTACATTCTACCCTCTTAGCAATTATATTGCTTATTGGATATATTATTATTTTTATGGTACAAAATACTATGCTTTCTAAGCAATATCCTATACAAAGTGTGCTTTTACATACTATTGGTTCACTAGTTTGGTATCTTTTATTTATACCATTATTTGACCAAAAGGGTTTTGTTACGCTAGGTTTGGGTATTGTATTTGCACTTCATTATGTTTTACAAAAACACGCACTAAAACAAGCAAGTGCTTATATGGCATTAGCATATATTGCACTAGGTTTTGCTTTACAGCTTGATACATATTTACTCACTATTGTATGGTCTTTAATGCTAGCTATGCTTGCTGTAACATATGTTAAATTTGATAGCAAAATAGCCAAATATAGTATGTATGTATTAAGTATTCCTTTGTTGTTCAAAACATTTGTGTACGATATTGTGTTACTTGATGTATTGCCTTTTTTCTTTTTAAGTACTCGCAGTATTGCAGTAGGAGCAACAATTTTGGCTTTTGTAATAGCTTATGTATGTTGTTGTGCTAAAAAAGATCAATACGCAATAGTATATGCATGGTTAGCATTTGCATTATTGTCTTTGTTGTTGTTTATAGAAATACAACATGTAATGCCCTTACTTATTGTATTAAGCATATTAGCCATTGCACTACAAGTAGGTTCAAGCTATTATACACTATCAAAAACCCAAGAGCTTGCACATCAAGGGTATGTAACTGCATTCTTGATGGGGGTAGCTGTTATGTGGTATAATCCAAGTGTATTTTGGTATCTTGGTGTTATTGTATTATTGTACGCACTTATGTATTACAAAGGCGTTATGCAAAAAGATATAGTAGCAACAAGTAATGCTTGGATTGCTTTATTATTAGTTATTATAGTAGCGTTAGTACATATAGAATCGTATTTGCTTTCGATTGTTATGTTAGCACTATTTGCTTTAATAACTTTTTTTGCATCAAGTAAGCATACCATGTTTTTTATACACAGTAATATATATGCTTTTACACTCTTTGTATATAGTTTATTTCCCACTAGCCAAGTATTTTTTATTGATGTATCTATTATTACTACTCTTATTACAGTTGTACTTATGTACTTTTTCTTTGCACACACACAGCAAAATATTTCTTATGTCTATGCATGGTTAGGATATGTTGGGTTATTATTACTTGTACTACTGCATGCACCCCTATCTGTATTTATACAAATGATTGCTTTGGGTATTATTAGTGGAGCATTAGTATACAGGTATGGCAGTCCTGTCTTTTTAGCGCAAAGTATATTGAGTACTATTGTTTTACTTGCACTTAATGGGTATGCATATACATTAGAAGTGACTTATGCAACCTTGTTTAGCGCAGTGGTATTTTATTGTATGTATGGATTTTTAACATACAAAAAACAAATTTTTTCTGTTATGTATGCTCATATAGCTACCTTACTTGTTGTACTATACATAGGTGATACAGCAAGTCAATTTATGGTTTCATTAGGATGGTTGGCTTTTGCTTTGCTATTGTTAGTGGTAGGATTTGCTACACACCAAAAATTATTACGTATGCATAGTTTTATAATATTTGGCTTAGTTATTCTAAAAATCTTTTTGTATGATACTCGTTTATTAGAACCAGTGCTACGCACACTTGCTTACATTGCCTTAGGTGTTATTTTGTTAAGCATTTCATTTGTATATACAAGGTTTAAAGATAAAATAAAAGAATTATTGTAAATAATTGTATAATACAAGAAAGTGTAGTAGTGTTTACTTGCTTTTTTACTATTTCCAATTATGCTACTCTTTTGGTTCAACACTCCACGTTCTTGTGCGGGGCTTTGCTCCTAAATCAACTTTTGATAATCGAAAGCCAATACCAGCAAATACATATTCGCTATGTTCTCCAAAATAATTATTAGGCACACCAATATATTCTACCCCAGCACCCACAAAAGGTCGGAAATATCCTAAGCGAACCCCTGCTTGCACACCATACATTTCATATCCTGGTTGCTCAACAACATGTGGTGCAACATATCCCCAAGAATTTTCAAGAGCAACATCCTTTTTGTTAAGCTGACAACTACTTAATGCCATGACTAATCCACATAAAGCTATATATTTTCGCATACCTATCACGCAAAAACCGTTCTCTTTATAAAACATAACATTTCTACACCTAGTACCATGAATAAACTACTAGTATATACACTACTAATGGTAAGTGTAAGTGCTTTAGCATTTGCTTGCCCAACATTTAATGACACACAAAGTTTTGTTGACTCTTTGGATGAGGTAGGTACTTGTCAATTTGAAATTCCAGGATTTACTCAACGGCTTTTTGGTAATGAAATGGTACAACTTAGCGTTGCTCCACATACATTATTTATTGACATGCAAGATGGTATAGTAAAAAGTATAAGCACTACAGGAGCATCAACAGGATATACTATAACAACATCATCATGCGTATTAGATGCTATGTTTGCATCAGAACAACCAGTAGGAACGTTTGCTTATGCGTATCAACAAAAAGCATTAACAGTGCAAGCGCAAGGTTTTTTTAA
>JBLKON010000031.1:0-9891 GCA_047602725.1 Candidatus Woesearchaeota archaeon | reverse complement strand
GCAACCATAACAAACTTACAAGGAACAGCTTCCGTTCTCACCATAGCACCAGCTGACCTTTCAGATTGACCAGTAATAGCAAACTTTCCTTCTTGTAAAGCAGTCAATAATTCTTGTTGAGTTACCACATCTAACGTAGATATTTCATCAATAAACAACACACCCATATTTGCTTTATGAATCATACCAGCAACAATACGTTCATGTGCTGGAGTACCTAGCCCACCAGATTGAAACGGATCATGTAACACATCTCCCAACAATGCACCAGCATGAGCACCTGTACCATCAAAAAAAGGAGCTTGTTGTACTTCTGAATTGTCTACAATAACTTTAGGAACACTAATACGTCCCCCCATACGCTTACTAAGATTAATAAGAATCAAAAACCCAACAAAAAAAAGCATAGATGCAATCAAACTTGCAGCATATACCACATCTGGCAATTGCCCCACGCGCCATGCCCACCAAGGCAATATTGATAAAATTAACAATAAAACAATTAAAATAATAGTTTGAGAACGTTGTCCTCCTTTTGCTTCTTGTTTTGCTTTAGCAACAAAATCTCTTGCTTTACCTGCAGGAACAACACGAATCATGGGTTGATTTTCATCATTAGCATTAGGAAATGCCAAAATATCCACCAATTTTTCTTTAGGTAGCAACTCAGCCATAGCCAAACCTAACATAGATTTTCCCGTACCAGGCTCACCAATTAAAAACACATGACGTCGTTGTTGAGCTGCTTTTTTAATAATAGCAACTGCTTCATCTTGACCTAATACCTGAGAAATAATTTCTTTAGTGATAGGTATATCTTTAGTTGTTTTATATTGTAAAGGTTTCATGATATACGTAAATGGACTGTATTTTTTAAAGGTTATGTATGTGTACAAATTAACTATTCTTCTAAACTGTAATGAATTCTAGCTTCTACATATTGTACTTCGATTACTGCATTATAAACCTTACGCCACCTTGCTCTTGCTCTAACTTCTATTCCATCTATTCGTGCATCAGAGGGTACAGTTAAAGACGCATTGTAAAATTGATGATAATACTCAGAAGGAGGCCCTGTCTTCTCTTTATCAAATAAAGTTACTGATAAACTATTGATATCATAGGTATCCCAATCATATGCCCAATCATCTTCACTTCCACCTAATATATAAGTATCAAAGCTAGTTGTCAAAGAAACATTTTGCATAATAGACAATGTTGCTAATGTGTTATCATCTCTTCCTACTAATGCACCTAATTGTTGCCATGTACTCACCACATTAGTATAAGCAACATTGCTATCATCAACTAATGCATTTTGTGGATTTTCCCATGGAATCTCACCACTAATTGCTCGATGGCTATTGAACGTAAACCAAGAAGTATTATAAGACACCCACTCCAAATTAACTTGTGGCGCAGCTGTACTCCCTAAACTACTTACATAATACACTGCTTGCTGAATTTGATATTCAACAAAAAATGCAGTTTGTTCCAAACTACTATTAATGTTATCACAATTCACACGAATTTCATGTCCAGGAGTAACTGTTCGCCCCACTGCACAAGTCTGCGCACCATACACAATTTCATTTACCATAATGTTTTGTTGCTGATTATTACGCAGTATAAACACAGAATCACTTTCACCAATATTGTAATTAATAATACCAACAGGCATTGTTTGTAATTGAGCACTTGTTACGCGTTCATCAGTTCCACCACCTATTCCTAGAATTCCTCCAAGCACACCAACAACAATAACACTAATAACTATCACAATAGCCGTGATAACTAAATATTCTGTAGATGTTTGAGCACGAATCATAAAAAAAGGTACCAAAACACAATTTATAAATCTATTGTTCAGGCAACTCTACAAAAACAGTAGTACCTAAATTGAGCTTACTTTCCATATACATCTTACCTTTATGTAAATCAACAATATGCTTACTAATGGTAAGACCTAATCCTGTTCCTCCCACATTACGTGTCATATGGTGTTCCACTTGAAAAAAAGGAGCAAATATCTTTTCTTGGTCTTGTTCAGAAATACCAATTCCACTATCTTTAACCCAAAATTCCACACAACCCGTTTTTTGTTTACAACCTATAACAATTGCTGAATCCTGCACACTAAATTTGACAGCATTAGAAAGTAAATTTAAAAGAACTTGATGTATCTTATCTCCATCAAACGAAAACTCTTTTTTACTACAACTATTTACAGAATATACAATCGTAATATTCTTTTGTTTAGCCTGCGGTCGCACAACATTTAAAACTTTTTTAATTACATCATGTAAACACATCTGTTCTTTTCGTAAAACAGTTTTGCCAGACTCCAAACGAGATAAATCTAAAACATCAGAAATTAAACCAGATAATCTATCTGATTCTTGAGCAACAATATCTAGCGACTGTACTTGCTTAGGTTGCAATTCCCCGAGTCGTTTACTTAATAATAATTTTACATATCCACTAATAGAAGTCAAAGGAGTTTTTAACTCATGAGAAATGGTCGAAACAAACTCAGATTTAAGAGCATTAAGTCGTTCTAATTCTTTATTAGCATCAACCAACTCTTTAGTTGCAATGGTAACTTTTTTTTCTAACTCTTTTTTAGCATCTTCTTGTAATCTACGAATTTTTTCAGACAAAAAATATTGTTTAGTAATATCCTCATGAATAAACACATAAGCAATAATGTGTTGTTGCTGATCATGTAACGGATATCCTACAATGCGCAACACTTTTTTATCTTGTTCCACCATAAATTTATCCATAACATTAAGCATTTGCGTTTTTTTTACTTCTCTAAAAAATAAACGTATTTTTTTTTGAGCATTATCTCCATGAAAAATATTAGTATAATCATCACCTAATCTATCGGTACCATCCATAATACGTCGCATAGCATTGTTATACAAAATAATCTGTCCATCAACATCAACAGAAATAACTCCAATAGGCAAATTATCAACTATATGTTCATACGAATATTCAACTAAAGAAAGTTCTTTTGAATAAGCAAGCAAACGCTTTTGCAACAAACGCTCCTCAAGTTGTAAAGAAACTCTTCCATTTATGACTCGCAAAAAAGATAAATCCCAAAAAGATATACGTTTTTTTAAAAATGTATATCCAATAATGCCAATTACTTTTTTGTCAATAATTAAGGGGAAAAACTGTACATATACAAACGAACCATCAATAGAAAATTTTGCACACAAAGGTTGCCCTGACTCTGTAAAAAAGTTACGCTCAGATAAAGCATATTCAGTAAATTCTTTTTCTGACAATACAGCACCTTTTAACACTAAAAAGTTTTTTTTATTATGAGTTTTTCCAAATACAATAACCATTCCACCTTTAACACTAGAGATATTATCAATAATAAGTTGTAATACATTTTCAACTACTTTTTTTAATTGACCAATTTTTTTAAATTCAACTGATATCTTATAAAAAATATCAAAACGCATACGCATCTGATGCTGTAATTGATAAAAAAGATACACAATAATAGCAATAACAAGAAGTAAAACAATAATAATGACCAATTCTATAATAACAATGGTATATATCATAACAAGCTCCTATATACAAAACTGCTTACTAATGTTTTTTTACATATATAACACAATGTAACATATGTAAGCAACTTCAACCTTTAATGTGTGCGATATGAATGGATAACATATTTTTTGATACTCCATCTTTACTAAGTGCTTTAGAGACTTGCTCTGGATAAACATATGGAATAATAGACGCTATTTCTTTACGTAACACATCTACTCCATCTTTAAATTCCTGACCTATAAATAAAGTATCATAACTCATATGACCAATAAACGTACTAAGCTCACAACGTTTTTTAATCATTTTAAGTAGCGTTTGAATTCCCTCAACACCCTGTCTATACCCAACAACATCAAAATAATCTTGCATATGTTCAAACGTTAACGTAATATATCCGTTCTTATGAGATGCAATAAAATCTTGGGTTTGTGCAACATCAGGTAATGCAGTAATAGGATGTAAATAAGCATATTGGTCTTGTTTTTTCAACAAAGCTTGCACCCTTGCTTCTAGTTCCAAAGGATTAAAAGGTTTAGTAAGATAATCATCTGCACCAAGAGTAATACCCTTAACTTTATCCACCACTTCGCTTTTTGCTGACAACATAATAATAGGTATATGCTGAGTTAACACCTGTTTTTTAAGCGTATGACACACCTCAAAACCATTCATATGAGGCATCATAACATCTAAAATAATAAGATCTGGAATATGTTTTGCCACCTGTTGTAAAGCCTCTAAGCCATGTTGGGCAGTAATAACATTATACTCTTCAAATGTCATAGCAAGCAACGACAAAATAGGTTGTTCATCATCAACAATTAACAGAGTAGGTTTTGTTGCAAGTGAATACACTAATGCTTTACCTACTGACCTACTCACCACTTTTTTTTGTACTAATAAAATATCTAAATATTTACCAACAGTAATACGATTATACCCTATTTTTTTAGCAATATCACTAATATGTAATCCCTCTTTATGAACCGATAAACAATTCATAATTGCATCTACTATTGCTTGTTCCACAAAACAATAAAAGATATAGTCATATATATAATATTTGGTTTATAAAACAATATCAATAAAGATAATGAATACACAAGGTAACATACACAAAAAAAGTAATATATAAAAATAAAGTAATATAAAAATACATACACTATTATTTAGTAGGTCTAGAAACATACCAAATAGCAATAACCATAATAAGTAGAGCTATTAAAAATAACCAAGCAAATTGCTGGTGTGGACAATCACATCCTTCTTGTTCAGCCAAAGAATCGGTAACATTCATCTGTTCACTACCTTGAACAGTCGCCTGTTGTTGAGTTTCATTGGATTGTTTTACATCAACTACAGAAGCCTGTAAAGTAACAGGTTCACTTCTTACTAATTGCCCATTAGGTAATCGTGCAATAAACGTAATATTTTCTTGTCCTGCAAAATCATCTTTAGGCTCTACATACACTGTTGAGTTTTGAATAATAACAATAAAATGTTCAACTGCCAAATGCACAAAAGTTGCATTTACATAACTTTCATTAAAAATAGTTAATAAATCAATAGTATAAGAGCTAACAACAGTAGTATTGTGTTGCTCTTGTTGTGCATCTTCTCTTGTAAAAAAACCAACTAAACGACACCATAAATTACAAGATTCAATGTATGCATGCTCATCCTGTTCAGCCAATTGTTCAGTCAATACATCATCATCCACATAGATACTATCATTGATATATGCACTGTTATCTTCACTAACATCATCACGTATGTCTTGATAAATATCCTCGCCAACATCACTATCCACTTGGGATTCTGTTAAACCACTATCAGCATCATCTACAATTCCTGACACGTTTACAACATCTGATTCACTTTGATTATACGTAACATTATCTTGTTGCATATCTTGTGTATCAACAACATCCCCACGCAAAAAAGCAATAAAACGACACCACCAATTACATACATCACCATCTTGCGTATCAAATACATCTCCTGTAGTTGTTTCATGTACACCAACTACATCATCGTCTACAAATGACTCATTACGTGTTTGATTATCTATATGCGTTTGATTATACATACTATTTTCATTACTTTGATTACCTTCAGTTCCTACAACGATATACTCTCCAACATATGTTTGATTGTCATCCACTAACACACCATCTTGAGTACTAACACTTTGATGATAAAGGTATACAACAAAACCTATAAGAGCTAAAGCAATAATAACAAATAATATGATAAAAAATAAAGACAAAATAGTATCATCTTTTTGAGTAGATGTACTATTATTTTTTTGCTTATTTTCTTTCAAATTTTTTTTTGCTGATGTATTATCAACATTCTGAGTATCTAAAGAATCATGTGTTTGTGTAGTACCCTTAGTAAAAAATAATATCAGTAATACTAATACAACTAATAAAAGAATAACAAAAATAATAATAAACCAAAAAATCATAGAACGTTGTGTTTCACCCACACGATACTCTAACGTAACACGTTCATGAGTAATAAGTAACGTATCTTTATACGTATCCCCCAAAAGTAAAACATCTAAAACTAACTCTTGACCTGGAACAAACGAAAATAGACTTTGATTTTGTGTTAAAGTAAGTGCACCATCACTAAAAGCAAATGAGAAATCCCCTGGCTTACCCCCCTGATATATAAGAGGTAACTGCACAACATCATCGCTAAAGATGAAATCACCTACATCAAAAGCATAACATTGTTCTACATCCACATGACTATGTGTAATACGCTGTTCATAAAACACAAGAGGATTATCTTTATGAGCAATACGATATGCAACTCTGTGATTGCCTAAAGATACATTAGTAACATTAAGATACACAACTTCACTGTGTTGAGCTTGAACATCTACAACATCTTGTTCAAAAACAATATGTTGATGAGTTGTTAAAAGGCTAATAGATTGATTATACAAACCATTATTAGTAATCGTAACAGGAATAAGCGTATCATCTATACAGCTTTGTGTTGGAATATCCATAACAATATCATGGCATTGTTCGACAGTTAAAGAAACTGGAAGATGACTTTGTAAGGTGCCCAATTGAGAAGTAACATACACATCAAAAGAAACATTTCCTAAAACATCAATAGGAATAAGATCTATAAAAGCATCTACTTGACTTGATGCATCAGCATAAACAGGAGTTTCATACACTTGTACCCATCGCGGAGCATTGCGTACATGCACACTATATCCATTATTAATATGAGCTTCATTAAATATATGTAAACCAATACTTGAAACATCACGATTACATACAATATCTGGTTGCGTAACATTAACTGTAAAATCATAACATTCATCTACTGTAGTACGCATTAATACTTCTTGTACAACACCAGATTTTTGAGCTGTAATACGCAATGGACTATCAAAACGCCCATACACATCACAAGCAGACACCACATCAACAAAACCAGAAATACGTTGATTAGGCATCAATGTAACTTGAGAAGGAATAATCGTATACACATCAGAATACTGTGTTGATAACGTATACGTTTCTGTAAAAAATCCTGTATTATGTAATTCATATGCTATACGATTACTCGTACAAGGACATGTTTGTATAACATTACTTGGCACTCCAAAAGCCATAACATCTGGTTGACGAACCCTTAACAATACTTCTAATTCTCTTATGTGTTGATCTTCAATACGAATCACTAATGGATACTCACCTTCTTGTTGACAAGGAGCATTAATAAATGCAGTAACTACTAATGATTCTTGCGGAGCAATCATCTGATTATCATCTATAAAATCAACCCATGTATGCAAGCGCCCAACAACAGATAACGTTGGCTTAATAACAGTAACACCTGTATTGTGAATCGTTATAGGAACAGAAACAACGCCACAAGCATCAACAGTAATAACAGAACCAGGAACACTTACTTGGTAAGCAAAAGAAAAAGATGCAAGAGTTATGACAAAAACTATCCAAATGAATAATTTATGCATAACATCCTCCATGAAACATTAAAAAAAATTAATAATAGGTTTGCCCCTCGTTTTCGTTGTCATCTTTTTGTGCAATTTTTTTGATTGCCAAAATGATTCCTAATACAACAAGTAAGATAACCAATACAATTAAACTGATTTCTAAAATTCTACGTAAATCAGATGGTTGTTGAACTGGTTCACTTACATCAACAGTTACAGGCATACTTCTTTTTTCAGCACCACGTGTTACATCTACACTAAACACTTTTTGTCCAGGTGTAGCATCTTCATTTACACGTACATACACATAAACCATTTTAGACTCACCTGCTGCAACAATTGGAGCTGGATCGGTAACTTCTGCTACTCCCCAACCATTTACACCACTAACACTAATAGTATATGCTTCTGCTTGAGCACCAGCATTGGTAATAACAATAGGAAATGTTCCTGCTGCACCTGCTGCAACTTCTTGACTAGCTGGAGGTGTAATAATACTTTGTGAAGTGCTTGGAGCTACAGTTGTACCTGGGCAACCATCACCTTCAACAATACGAACAGCTGATGTATATGTTTGTGATTCGTATTCATCATAAGTAACTACAAATTCAACATCATAGGTACCTGGTTTAGTACAAGCTGGCACACGTAACAATAATTCTTCAGTTACTGTCATATCTCCACGACTAGTTGAGGAACCACGTACTCGTTCATTAACAAACTTAGAATCTGAAATACCTAATTCTGGAATAGTTGCAACAATTTTAACATCACGCAAGTCTCTTTCACCTAAGTTTTCTAAACGAACCTGAGAAACCAATAATCGTCCTGCCACAACATCACTTGTTGGAGAAAATAATACATCTCTAATACGAATAAAAGTTCTGGGTCCTGCTACACGCAACGTAAATGAATCATCTACATAATTATATACTCTATCACGAACCATAATACGAACATTATATGCGTCTTTTTCCATACGGATAGGTAATTGTAATTGTAAATTTTGAGTCACTGTATCATCTTCATCCATTCTAAATGAACGCGTTGCTGTATACAAACTTTGTACATGACTATATTCATAACCAACAATTTCTGCAGTAACTTGTACATTATCCAAATCACAATCAGAACGTAAACGCACACGAATATCTACAGTATCACCTAAATTTACTCTAAAATTTTCACCGCTAAACACTGTATCACGGTTAAATTGAACTTCTCTCAATTCGATACAATCTGACGTTGGAGCTGCATAAACAACAGCAGACAACATCAACAACATCATTGCTAACATTATTTTTATCATATTTTTCATAGTATTTCCCCCTTACGGAATGAGTCTTTTTGAATAGTAAAAACACTCATTCTTTTTAAATATTTTGTTTTTTTTGTTATATTAAAGTAGTTACGATGAGTTTTATTTATAAAGTAACTACTTATTCTATAATAACCTCTCTAAACTTTACTCTATTAACATTCTCAGCATACACAACCATTCTTGCTATATAATAGCCTGGATGAACATCTCTATGCGTATACAATGGTACTATACGAGTAATAGTTTGATCTCTTCCCACACTTATAGGCCCAAAACTACCATAAGCGTCTAATTCAGGAATCATAAATGTAGCTTTTACCCCTGATTGTGTTCGAGGACCTTTATTAGTCAAACTCACATAAGCAAGTAATTCATCTGGATATAATCCTCTCTCAATTCTAAAACTGCTGATGTGAATATGATCGCGAGGCATAAACACAACAACTGGTGGCTCTATAATAGGTACACTTATTTTATCCACACCAACTAATAAACTAATAGTATGTTGCCCCTGTTGAGATCCCATATATGCATAACGTGTTTGTACACCATCAATAGTAACCTCACAATGTAACACAGTATCTTGTACTGTACACTCTGTAACTACATCTTGACGAGTCATACTACAATCATGCAAACCACAATCTGTGATTCTACTATCTACAAAAAATGGTATTGTTTTATGAGTAAACCCTTCTGGTTCATACACAATATCAAAACGAGTATCTGCTACAACATTATCAAATGTCACCACACCTTCGACAACTGAACTTGTTTGATTAGCAACCAATGTTCTATTATCTAACGTAATAAACGTAGGTATCACAAACTGAGTTTGTCCTGTTGCATTAAATACTGCATTATCATACGCACCAGTTCTTATATCAAAAAAGATACGAGTATCTACAACGTCAACTCTAAACATCTGGCTAACAACAAATTCACCATCGGTTGCACGAACAGTAACTTGTGATACACCTGTTTTATCGTCAAA